>NZ_JBHUWW010000087.1:0-36564 GCF_042669755.1 Kitasatospora sp. NPDC057223
GCCCGGGGGTTCGCCCCCGGGCCGGCCGCCTGCGTGCCGGCGCCGGCCGGCCGCGCACTACGCTGGCCGCCGCAGGCCGTCCCGATGGCATCCCGGTGCCGCCCCGAAGGAGGAGTCGATGGTGCTGGACATGAGGTTCGCGGGCGGCGCCGGGCTCAGGCTCGGCGAACCGCTGGACGGGCCGTCGGTCGCGCTGCTGCCGGGGCTGGGCGTGCACCGCCTGACGGTCCACGTCCGGGTGGAGACGGTGCGGGCGGAGACCGGGTGCAACCACGTCCTGTTGGGCGGCGAGGCGTGGGCCGAGCACCTGGGCGGCGGCCCGCACTGGATCGGGCTGTTCACGCCCGTCGTCGTCCCGCTCGGCGGCCCCGGGTCGGTGGCCCCGGCCGCACTGTCGATGGCCGTCACCAACGACCAGGTGCTCGCTCTCGAACGCGCCCGGGGCGGCCGCGGGCTGCCCCTCCTGCTGGACCTGAACGGCACGCTCCCGCAGAGCGGCGGGGCGCCCTGCTCCGAGGGGCAGGACACCCGCCGGATCGCCGCCGACGACTGGGACTCGCAGGTCCGCGCCCTGACGGCCCGGCTCGCCGTACCGGACCCGGGCGCGGCCCGGCACTGACCCGGGCGTCCGGAGCCCGGCGTGCCTCGGGCGGCGTACCTCAGGCCGGCGTACCGGTCCGGTTGAGCGCCACCACGGCCTCCCCGGTGTACATCAGGAAGGTCAGCGACTCCTGCAGGTACAGCCGCACGCTCTCGTCGTCGTGCGAGTGGTAGCCGATCGCCAGGTCGAGGCCGAGGTGCAGTTCGTAGTCGCCGCCCCGGGTGGAGAGCAGCAGGGCGCCCTCGATGGCGGGCGCCCAGATGATCTCGCCGTCGAGCAGCCGGGCCAGGTGGTTGTGCACGGGGTAGCCGTGGTCCGAGGTCTCGTTGACGGCGGTGTAGGCCGCGGCGCCGAGCAGCAGCGAGTACGGGCCGTTGACGCCGGCCAGGCGCAGCGAGGTGAGGGCCCGGCTGACGGCGTTCGGGTAGTCGCGGACGTCCTCGGGCAGGGTCAGCGGCGGGTTGGTCGAGCTCTCCCGGATGCCGGCGATGGCGCCGGCCCGGTAGCCGTCGAAGACCACCCGGTCCTCGGCCCGGGCCATCGTCAGGGCGGCGTCCTTGACGGGCTGCCAGTCGGAGTCCTTGGCGCCGCGCTCGACGTCGTCCACCGCCCGCCGGTCCACGGTGAACGGCACTCGCAGCTCGACGACGGGCTGGGAGCGCCGGGCGTGCGCGGTGACGCCCTCCACCGGCGGGGCGAGGTCGTCGAGGTGTCCGATGCCGACGGCCGAGAGCGTCTCGCCCTCGGGGCCGTGCAGGTCGACCACGCGCCGCCCTGCCACGTGCAGCTTGAAGGTGCGCCTGGTCTCCTCCTCGATCTCGGCCCAGGCGGCGGCGGAGATGGGGGCGAGTTCGCGGTGCAGATTGCTCATCGGGAGATGCTCCTTTTCAGGCTGCCGATGCCGAGCGAGCCGTCGGCCCGCCCCGGCGTGGTGCCCACGGGCTCCGCGTCGGCGGTGCGTACCGGCGGCGCGGCCCGGCCCGGGGGTTCGGGCAGGTCGGCGAGGAAGTCGGCGGTGGGGGTGAAGAAGAGCGATCCGGTGACGGCCGTGGAGAAGTCGAGGATGCGGTCGTAGGTGCCCGGCGGATTGCCGACGAACATGTTCCGCAGCATCTGCTCGGTCACCTCCGGCGTCCGGGAGTAGGCGATGAAGTAGGTGCCGAACTCCCCCTGGCCGACCGTCCCCCAGGGCATGTTGTCGCGCAGGATCTGCAGTTGGGAGCCGTCGGCGGCGGTGACGGTGTTGAGGGCCACGTGCGAGTTCGCGGGCTTGGTGTCGTCGTCCAGCTCGATGTTCGCCGACTTGGTGCGGCCGATCACCCGCTCCTGCTCCTCCACCGGCAGGGCGTTCCAGGCCGCCATGTCGTGGACGTACTTCTGCACGATGACGTAGCTGCCGCCGGCGAAGTCCCCGTCCTCGGCGCCGATGGTGACGGCTTCCTCGGCGGCCCGCCCGACCGGGTTCTCGGTGCCGTCGACGAAGCCCATCAGGTCCCGCTCGTCGAAGTACTTGAAGCCGTGCACCTCGTCGACGACCACGCCCGCCCCGGCGAGCCGGCCGACGATCTGGACGGCCAGCTCGAAGCAGAGGTCCATCCGGCCCGCGCGGATGTGGAACAGCAGGTCGCCCGGCGTCGACACGGCGTGGTGCCGGTCCCCGGCCAGCGCCCGGAAGGGGTGCAGACCGGCCGGGCGCGGGCCGCCGAACATCCGGTCCCACAGCCCCGAACCGATGCTGGTGACACAGGTCAGCGCACCGGTCGGGACCCGCGAGCCGACCGAGCGCCGCAGTCCGGCCAGGTCCGGCAGCAGCTCCCGGACGACGGGTTCGCCGCCCGGCGCGACCGTCACCACCAGGAACACCGCCGCACTCGTGAGCGGACTCAGGACGGCCTGCGGATCGGCGGGTGGCCGGGTGGCGGGCCGGGCAGCGGGCTGGGCGGAGGTGGCCTGGGGCGCTGGGCCCGCTGGCTGCGTCATGGCGGCTGGTCCCTGGGGGTCGGTGGACGGCCGCCGGTCACGGTGGCCCTCCGCCGAGTATCCGAGCACGCCGCTGCCCCGGCCACCGCTGCTGCGGTGCCGGGGCGGGCGGGCGGACCGGCCCCCACGGGCCGGCCCTGCCGGGCGGGGGGTCGGGTGCCGGGGTCAGGTGGCGGCCCGGCGGGGCTGACGGTGGTGATCCGGTCCGGCGGGTGCCGGTGAGCCGACCGGGTGACTCGCGAGCCGGGTCACCGGCGGGGCGGCGCGTTCTGTTGGACGGCGCGGCCGGCGGGCGGTCGGCGGGGCGGCGCGCTGCCGGTCAGGCGTGCAGCGCCGCGAGCTGCTGCGCGAACGGGACGACCGCGTCGTCCTGCCGCGCCCGGGCCGGGCGACGCGCCACCAGGTCGGCCAGTTCGCCCGCGGCGCGGTCGATCCGGGCCGGCAGCCCGTCCGTGTGCGTGTCCCCGGCCGTGCCCCAGTCGTCCGTCGCCGCGTAGACGGCGGTCGGCACGACGATCGCCCGCAGGTAGGCGAACAGCGGCCGGACGGCGTGCTCCAGCGCGAGCGAGTGCCGCCCGGTGCCGCCGGTCGCCGCGATCAGCACCGGCTTACCGGTCAGCGCGTCGTTGTCGATCACGTCGAAGAACGACTTGAACAGCCCGCTGTACGAGGCGGTGAAGATCGGCGTCACCGCGATCACGCCGTCCGCCTCCGTCACCGCCTCGATCGCGTCCCGCAGGGCAGCGCCGGGGAACCCGGTGGTGAAGTGGTGGGCGATGTCGGTGGCCAGGTCCCGCAGCTCGATCACCCGGATCTCGGCCCGATGGGCCCCGCCCTCGTCCAGGCTCCGGACGGCCGCCGCGGCCAGCCGGTCGGCCAGCAGTCGCGTCGACGAGGGCTTGCTGAGACCGGCCGACACGACCACGAGCTTGAGGACATCCATGGCTGCATTCCTCCTTTGTTGAGGTTGCCGAGGCATGAGGTTGCGGAAGGTTGAGGTTGCCAAGGCTTGAGATTGCCAAGGCTTGAGGCGGCCGAAGGTTGAGGTGGCCGAGGCTTGAGGCAGCCAAGGCTTGAGGCGGCCGAAGGTTGAGGTAGCCGAAGCCGGCGGTGGGTCAGAGCGCCGCAGCCGCGTCGACCCCGGCCGCGTCCACCCCGCCGGCGGCGTCCCGGCGCGCGACCAGTGCCGCGTGGGTCGGGCCTTCCGGCGCTTCGGCGGCCCGCCCGTTGGCGAACTCCTTGCGCAGCACCGGGATCACGTGCTCGCCGAGCAGGTCGAGCTGCTCCAGCACCGTCTTCAGCGGCAGGCCCGCGTGGTCCATCAGGAACAGCTGGCGCTGGTAGTCACCGAAGCTCTCCCGGAAGGCCAGCGTCTTCTCGACGACCTCCTGCGGGCTGCCGACCGTCAGCGGCGTCTGCTCGGTGAACTCCTCCAGCGACGGACCGTGCCCGTAGACCGGCGCCTTGTCGAAGTACGGGCGGAACTCGCGCACCGCGTCCTGCGAGTTGGCCCGCATGAACACCTGCCCGCCGAGCCCGACGACGGCCTGCTCCGCGGTGCCGTGGCCGTAGTGCGCGTAGCGCTCGCGGTAGAGGTTGATCAGCTTCTTGAAGTGCTCCTTGGGCCAGAAGATGTTGTTCGCGAAGAAGCCGTCCCCGTAGTACGCGGCCTGCTCGGCGATCTCGGGGCTGCGGATCGAGCCGTGCCAGACGAACGGCGGCACGCCGTCCAGCGGGCGCGGGGTGGAGGTGAAGGACTGCAGCGGCGTCCGGAACCGGCCTTCGAAGTCGACCACGTCCTCGCGCCACAGTTTGTGCAGCAGCGCGTAGTTCTCGATCGCCAGCGGTATGCCCTGGCGGATGTCCTTGCCGAACCACGGGTAGACCGGCCCGGTGTTGCCGCGGCCCATCATCAGGTCGACCCGGCCGTCCGCGAGGTGCTGCAGCATGGCGAAGTCCTCGGCGATCTTCACCGGGTCGTTGGTGGTGATCAGCGTCGTGGACGTGGAGAGGATGATCTTCTCGGTCTGCGCCGCGATGTAGCCGAGCATCGTCGTCGGCGAGGACGGCACGAACGGCGGGTTGTGGTGCTCGCCCGTCGCGAAGACGTCCAGGCCCACCTCCTCGGCCTTCAGCGCGATGGCGACCATCGCCTTGATCCGCTCGTGCTCGGTCGGCGTCCGGCCGGTGGTGGGGTCGGGCGTGACGTCACCGACGGTGAAGATTCCGAACTGCATGCTGCTCACCACTCCCAGGTCATTTAACTTTCAACCACCCTAGCACCAGGGAGCGCCGCCGTATTCCCCCACCCTGCGCGGGCCCCGGCGCCACAATGGAGGGACGGACGGACCGACCCGGGAGGGCGGCGGCGATGCCCTACGTCACAGTGAGTGCGCTGAGCCATGAAGGCCTGGTCAGAGGCCACAACGAGGACAGTCTGACGGTCGGCCCGTGGACGCTCTGCGCCACCGTGACCGGGAATCCGCAGACCCTGCTGTTCCCGCTCGGCCCGGCACCGTGCGTGGTGGCGGTGGCGGACGGGCTGGGCGGGCATCCGGGCGGGGAGGTGGCCAGCGCCCTGGTGGCGCGGCGGCTGGCGGCGGCGGGCCCGGACCTCGACGGCGAGCAGGCCGTCCGCGAGGCACTGCACACCTGCAACCGGGCCGTGTACGAGGCGGCCGAGGGTGATCCGGAGCTGGCCGCGATGGGGACGACGGTGGCCGGCGTGGTGCTGCTCACGGAGTCCGTCGTCACCTTCAACGTGGGCGACAGCCGGGTGTACGCGCTCGCGCCGGACGGGCTGCGGCGGCTGAGCGTGGACGACAGCCCCCCGCTCGCACCGGGGCGGCGCACGACGTCCGTGGTCACCCAGACGCTCGGCGGCTCGCTGGGCCTGCGCGTGGTCGAACCGCACGTGCGGACGGCTCCGCTCGCCGTCGGTGACCGCTTCCTGGTGTGCAGCGACGGTCTCACCGACCCCGTCCCGGACGAGGAGTTGCAGGCCGTGCTGGCCGAGCCGCACGACCCGTCCGAACGGGCCGACGGCCGGGCCGCCTTCGAGTTGTGGAAGGCCGCGATCGAAGCCGGCGGGCCGGACAACATCACCCTCGCACTGGTCCGGGTCGGCGGGTAGGCACCGGTCCGCCCCGGGCGTCGCACCCGCTGTCGCACCCCACCACGCGGTGGGAGCCGCCCGCCGCGCGGCCCCCGGCACCGCGGCACTCCGGCGCGCCGCGGCCGACGATCCGGGGCAGGCTGGAGGCATGTCCGAGCGACGTGAGACGCAAGTGCTGAGCCTCTACCCGCAGGCCCTGGACGCCTTCGGCCACCTGGTGCGCCGGGTGGCCCCGCACCAGTGGGCCGCGCCGACACCGTGCACGGAGTGGGCGGTACGGGACGTGGTGAACCACCTCACCGCCGAACAGCTCTGGGTGCCCGAACTCCTGATGGGCTCGACCGTCGCGGAGGTCGGCGGCCGGTTCGACGGGGACGTGCTGGACGAGGACCCGGGCGGCGCCTGGCAGGCGGCGGCCGACGCGGCCAAGGAGGCCTTCCTCGTCCCCGGCGCCGAGGACGTCACCGTCCACCTCTCGTACGGCGACGTGCCTGCGCTCGCCTACTGCGACCAGATGACCGTCGACGCGGTCGTGCACACCTGGGACCTCGCGCGCGGCATCAGCGCCGACCCCGGCCTGTCCCCCGAACTGGTGGACTTCGCGCTGGCCGAGGTGAGCGGGTACGGCGAGGGGCTGGCCGCGAGCGGGCTGTTCGCACCGCCCGTGGAGGTGCCCGCCGACGCGAGTGCGCTGACCCGGCTGCTCGGGCTCACCGGCCGCCGCGCGCAGGCACCGGGAGCGTGAGCGCCCGGGGCGGCCCCGCCCGGGGAGGCGGCCGACGCCGGATACTGGAAGCAGGCCGGGCCGCCGGCACGTAAGAGGCCGTGAAGAGGCGAACCGAAACGAGGCCACCCATGAGTCACAGGGCAGACATCGTGGGCGAGCTCAGCGCGGACCACCGGGCGGTGGCGGAGCTGCTCGCGCAGGTCGGCACGGCCCGCACGAGCGGCTCCGACACCCTGACGGGGCTGCTGGACCAGCTCTCCGACCTGCTGCTGAGCCACTGCACCGAGGAGGAGGACATCCTCTTCCCCGCCGTCCACGAGCAGGTTCCGGACGGCGGCGCGCTGGTCTTCACCAGCCTCGCCGACCACCTGGCGATCGGGCAGTACGTCACGGACCTGCAGGGTCTCGCACCGGCCGACCCGGCCTTCGGGCCTCTCGTCGACGGCCTGACCGCCGCCGTCCGCACCCATCTGGCCGAAGAGGACGAGCGGCTGTTCCCCGCCGTCCGGGAGGCGCTGGCGCCCGCCCTGCTCGGCGCACTCGGCGAGCGGCTGCGGGAGGCTCGGCAGGCGTCGGCCGCCGCTACGCCCGCGGCGCCCGAGACCCCTGAGGCTCCCGCGACTCCCGAGGCTCCTGAAGCTCCGGCGGGCTGATCACCGAGAACCGGCCGCCCTCCGGGTCCCGCAGGCGGGCCACCCTGCCGTACGGGGTGTCGAAGACCGGCCCGATCACCGAGCCGCCGAGGCGCTCGGCCCGGCCGGCAGCCGTGTCGGTGTCCGGGACGCTGAACGAGACCTCCCAGTGCGGCGGGGTGCCGGCCGGGCCGAGCGCCTTCTCCGCCCGCAGCGCGGCCACACTGCGGCCCTCCACCAGCAGCACCACCCGCTCGTGCTCCCAGCTGACCTCGAAGTGGGCCGGGTCGCGGTCGTCCCAGCGGAACACCTCGCCGTAGAACATGGCCGCGGCGAACGGGTCGGGCGTGCGCAGCTCGGTCCAGACCGGGAAGCCGGGCAGGGTCGGGGTCGGGGTCGGGGTCGGACCGGGCGGTCCGGGCTCGCCCTCCCAGATGCCGAACACCGCTCCGGCCGGATCGGCCGCGAAGGCGACCCGGCCCGCGTCGATGGACAGCGGACCCACCGCCAGCGTGCCGCCGCGCTCACGCACCGCGTCGGCGGCGGTGTCGGCGCTCTCGGTGCCGAAGTAGTTCGTCCAGGCCACCGGCATCGCCCAGTCCCCGCCGCCCACGCCCAGACCGGCGACGGCCTCGCCGCCGACGACGGCGTGCAGGTACGGGCCGAAGCGGTCCGGCGCGGACTCGAACTCCCAGCCGAGCAGTTCTCCGTAGAAGGCCTGTGCCGCATCGAGGTCGCGTGCCATCAGGCTGACCCAGCACGGCGCGGCCGCCACGCATCGCACCCTGGCGGTTCGGCTGCCCATTTTCGCGGTACCTCCTCGACCCCGGCGCCGGGCACCGCCCGGCACGGGCGGCCACCCGGCCACCCGCCGACCTCAGCCTAGGGTCACCGGGCGCCACAGCACGGCGCGGCACGCACGCCGCGCCGCGCCGGGGCGCCCGCCAGGGCCGCGCGCGCCCCGCCGGGAGGCCTCTTGACAGGCCGAGGAGAATCGGCCCGAAAGCGGCTCTCCACACGGCAGACGGGCGGCTCATGGCAACGCGACGGTACTGGTTCGCCCTGGCGGTGTTCGGGGGCATGCTGCTCCTCTCCCTGCCGCTGTACGTGAGGCCCGGGTCCGCCTGCGACGGCGGCGCCGCCTGCGGCGTCGGGATCTCCTCCCCCGGCGGGCTGCTCACCGTCCAGGAACTGGCCCGCCCCGGGCTGCTCCAGGTGTACGTGCTGCTCGCCACGCTGGTGGGCGGCGCCCTGCTGGTCCGGCGCTACCGGCGGGCCGGCAAGCTCGGCCGGCTCGTCCCGGCCCTGGTCGTGGCGGTGGCGTTCACCGCGGCGACGGCCTGGCTGACGTTCACCCACTGGCACGGCTTCCGCACCCCGTCCGCCGTGCTGGAGACGGCCCAGCTGATCCTCTTCAACGGGGCGACGCCGGTGCTGCTGATCGCGGTGACCGTCCTCGCCCTCGCCGCCGGGGAGCGCAGCCTGCCGCTGCTCGCCTTCGGGGTGCTGTTCGCCGCGCTGGCCTACGTGGCGGCGACGTACGACTCCTTCTACCTGCTCGGCCGGATCGGGCTGCCGCTGGACACGCTGCGCGATCCGAAGGGGATCCGGCAGATGCTGAACATCGCGGCGCCGACCGCCGCACTGCTGCTGGCGGCCGCCGCCGCCCGGCGGGCCCGGCACTCCCGCAAGTAGCGGCGGCGCCTCAACTTCACTGCTCGGCCACCTGGTTGTGTGATCATCAAGCCGCCGGGCCGCGTACGCTGGCCGCCATGACGATCACACCCGCACCCCGCCGGCCGGGCCTCGCCGAGCACCTGCGCGACAAGGGCGCCGCCATGCGCGCGGCAGCCGGACGGCGGCCCGCGAGCGAGGACTGGGACGAGGAGATCGGCGCGGTGTGCGTGGCCGACGACGCCACCGGCGTCCGCAAGGTGCAGGTCGGCGAGTGGTCCCTGCTCGGGGACGGCGGCCCGGACATCGGCGGGTACGGCCTGGGCCCGTCCTCGCCCGAGCTGCTCTGCGCGGTGATCAGCACCTGCCTGACCCACACCATCCTGTGCATCGCGGCCCTTGACGGCCTGGAGCTGGACCGGGTACAGGTTTCGGTCACCGCACGCAACAACGACGCCCGTTTCTTCGGCGTCCCGACCGACGCGCCCGCGGTGCCGCACGACCTCACCGCCACCGTCGACCTGCGCGGATCCCTGACCCGGGAGGCCGCCGAGGCACTGCTGGCCACGGCGGACGGGCGCTGCCCGATGCTGCAGATGGTCCGCTCGCAGCACACCGTGGCGGTTCTTCCGACCCCCATTCCGGAAATGTGACCCAGGTCACACCGGATGGCGAAATTTCTGGGGACAGAATCCCCGTTTGACCCTCTGGACGGCGAAACCGGGGAACTTCTCCCCGGAATCCCGAAGCCCGAAGCCTGAACCCTCAAGCTTGAACCCCAAGTCTGAACCCCAGGCCTGAACCCCAAGTCTGAACCCGAAAGGAGCACCGCCGTGACCAGCACCGCCACCGAAGCGCCCCGCGCGCCGAAACTGCGCGCGGACGCCACGCGCAACCGGGAGCGGATCATCGCGGCGGCCCTGGAGGCCTTCGTCGACCTCGGGGCCGATGCCCCGCTGGACGAGATCGCCCGGCGGGCCGGGGTCGGCAACGCGACCCTGTACCGTAACTTCCCGGACCGCGCGGCACTGTTCCGCGCGGTGGTGCTCCAGGTGAAGAACCGTATCCTCACCCGGGCCGAGGCCGCGCTGACCAGCGGGTCGAGCCCGTTCGAGGCCCTGGAGGGCTTCATCCACGCAGCCGCCGACGAGAAGCTCGGCGCGCTGTGCCCGATGGTCTCCGGACGCTTCGACCCCTTCGACCCCGAGCTGGTGGAAGCCCGCTCGCGGCTGGAGGACGCGGTCGGCCGGCTGATGGACCGCGCACGCGAGTCCGGCGCCCTGCGCCCGGACATCGGGGTGGGGGACGTCTTCGTCGCCATCAGCCAGCTCACCCGGCCGCTGCCCGGCACGGCCTGCAACAACTTCGCCGACTTCGTCCACCGCCACCTGCAGCTGCTGCTGGACGGCATGCGGGCTCCCGCAGCCTCCGTCCTGCCCGGCCGGGCGATCACCTTCGAGGACTTCCAGCACCGACCAGCGACCACGACGACCGGCTGCCCCACCGCCCCACCATCCGCCTGACCGCCGGACCGACCCATGCGGCCCGGCAGCGCAGCGCGCGCCGGATCCACCACCTGACGAAGCACCGGTCTTCGTACCCACACTGCCCTTAGTTCGCAAGCACCGCACCGCAAAGTGAGTACCTCCATGCCCGAAACAGCCCTGCAGCCCGATCCCCGGCGCTGGAAAGCGCTGATCTTCATCGGCCTCGCCCAGCTGATGGTCGTCCTCGACGCGACGATCGTGAACATCGCCCTGCCCTCCGCCCAGCGCGACCTCGGGATCACCGACGGCAACCGCCAGTGGGTCATCACCGCGTACGCCCTCGCGTTCGGCGGTCTGCTCCTCTTCGGCGGCCGGATAGCCGACCTGTGGGGCCGCAAGCGCACCTTCGTGGTCGGGCTCGCCGGCTTCGCCCTCGCCTCCGCACTCGGCGGCGCCGCCGCCAACACCGCCATGCTGCTGGGCGCCCGCGCCCTGCAGGGCGTGTTCGGCGCCCTGCTCGCACCGGCCGCGCTGTCGCTGCTCGCGGTGATGTTCACCGAGGCCAAGGAGCGCGCCAAGGCGTTCGGCATCTACGGCGCCATCGCCGGCGGTGGCGGTGCCATCGGCCTGATCCTCGGCGGCCTGCTCACCGAGTACCTCAACTGGCGCTGGACGTTCTTCGTCAACATCCCGTTCGCCATCGTCGCCGCCTTCGGCGCCGTCATGGTGATCCGCGAGCCCGCCCAGGGCCGCAACACCAACCGCCTGGACATCCCCGGCGTGCTGCTGGTCACCACCGGCCTGGTCTCCCTCGTCTACGCGTTCACCCGCGCCGAGTCGGACGGCTGGTCGTCCCCGGTCACCATCGGCCTGTTCGTCGCGGCCGCCGTCCTGCTCGCCGCATTCGTCGTGGTCGAGCGCGTCGTCAAGGCGCCGCTGCTGCCGCTGCGCGTCATCCTGGACCGCAACCGCGGCGGTGTGTACCTGTCGCTGGGCCTCGCCGTGATCGGCATGTTCGGCCTGTTCCTCTTCCTCACGTACTACCTGCAGATCGTGCTCGGCTACAGCCCCGTGCTGACCGGCGTGGCCTTCCTCCCGATGGTCGCGGGCATGATCACCGGCTCCACCCAGATCGGCGCCCGCCTGATGACCCGGGTCGCCCCGCGCTACCTGATGGCGCCCGGCTTCCTGGTCGCCTCGATCGGCATGCTGATCCTCAGCCAGATCAAGACGGACAGCTCCTACCCGGCGCTGATCCTGCCCGGTCTGATCCTGATGGGCCTCGGCATGGGCACCGCGTTCATGCCGGCGATGAGCCTCGCCACGCACGGCGTCCAGCCGCGCGACGCCGGTGTCGCCTCCGCCATGGTCAACACCTCCCAGCAGGTCGGCGGCGCGATCGGCACCGCTCTGCTGAACACCATCGCGGCCAGCGCCACCACCGCGTACTTCGCCTCGCACGCGGCCGGCGCGGCCTCGCAGCAGGCCCTGCAGATGCAGTCGATGGTGCACGGCTTCTCGACCGCGATCTGGTGGTCGTTCGGCATCCTGGTGGCGGCCGCCGCGATCGCCTTCGCCCTGATCAACACCGGCCACCAGGGCGGCGGCCCGGTCGGCGCCGGCGCCAAGGACGAGGACGCGAACCACATCCCGGTGATGGCGCACTGACCCCCGTGCACGGGGCGGGCCCGCCCGCTCCGTGCACAATGGCCTGGTGGATCTTCAGGACCAGTTGAACCAGGCCATGGAAGCGGCCCGTCCGGTGCTCGGCACCGGGCGGGTCGCCGACTACATCCCGGCCCTCGCGGCCGCCGACCCGGGCGCCTTCGGCATGGCGCTCGCCACCGTCGACGGCGAGGTGCACGGGGTCGGGGACTGGGAGCAGCCGTTCTCGATCCAGAGCATCTCCAAGCTCTTCACCCTCGCGCTCGCGCTGGCCGTCGGCGGCGACGAGCTCTGGCAGCGGGTGGGCCGTGAACCGTCCGGCAGCCCGTTCAACTCGCTCGTCCAGCTGGAGAGCGAGCACGGCATCCCGCGCAACCCGTTCATCAACGCGGGCGCCGTCGTCGTCACCGACCGCCTGCACACCCTGACCGGCGACGCCCGCGCCGCCGTCCGCGACTTCCTGCGCGCCGAATCCGGCAATGCGCTGCTCGACAGCGACTCCGTGGTGGCCGCCTCCGAGGCCCAGCACGGCCACCGCAACGCCGCCCTGGCCCACTTCATCGCGAGCTACGGCAATCTGGACAACCCGGTCGAGACGGTGCTGCAGCACTACTACGACCACTGCGCCCTCACCGCGAGCTGCCGCGACCTGGCGCTGGCCGGCCTCTTCCTCGCCCGGCACGGCCTGCGCGCCGACGGCTCCCGGCTGCTGAGCCGCAGCGAGGCCAAGCGGATCAACGCCGTCTTGCTGACCTGCGGCACGTACGACGCGGCCGGGCAGTTCGCGTACCGGGTCGGGCTGCCCGGGAAGAGCGGAGTGGGCGGCGGGGTGCTCGCCGTCGTGCCCGGCCGGGGCACCCTGTGCGCCTGGGGCCCCGCCCTGGACGCCGCCGGGAACTCCGTCGCCGCGGTGGCCGCCCTCGACGCCTTCACCACCGCCACCGGCTGGTCGGTGTTCTGACCGGGCCGCCGCCCCGGGCGGGAGTTCCCCCGTAACGCTGCGCCGCCCGGGCGCTTCTGCCACCATCGAGGTGATGATGCGTCAGAAAAGTTCGGATGACGGCAGAGGAGCGGACATGCGGTGGTCCTCCCGGCGGCGCGCGGGCACGGCGACGGCCGGGGTCCTGCTGCTGGCGCTGGCCGGCTGCTCGGGCGACAGGCCCGGCACGGCGTCGGCCGACGGCGGCGCCGGCGCGACGGCCACCACGGTGACGGCCCCCTCGCCGACACCCAGTCCGACGCCCACCCTCACGGCGACTCCCACGCCCACGCCGGTGGCGGACTGCATCGACACCTCGGCCTACGACCAGAAGCAGCTGCACGACTACCTCAAGTCACTGCCGAACGAGAACGGCGCGAGCCACCCCGGCCTGTACACCGCGTACGACGGCGTGTACTTCGAGCCCGCCTTCGACCACCGCTCCTGCCGGACGCTCTACGCCAGCGTCACCCAGTTCTGGGTGGTGCTGGACGGAACCAGCGACGGCAAGCCCGCACCGGGGGCCTCCTGGACGCCCACCTGGCGGCCCGCGCCCGTCATCCCGACCTTCCGGGGCGGCGGCGACCCCAGCGCGGCACCGGACGACTCGACCTCGCTGTACACCTACACGACCATCGGCACCACGGCGCTGACCCTCACGACCGGTGCCGGATTCATCCCCGGCACCAGGCCGCCCGCCCCGGAGTACTGCAAGGGCACCCTCACGGTGGTCCACCTCGGCGAGCCGATCAAGGACGCGGAGCTCCCGGACACCCTCACCTTCAAGTCGCGCGGCGGCGTCGACATCGACCACGGCGCCTCCCAGGTGACCGTGAACGCGGACCGGGTCATCGACGCGACCCTGGTGGCCCCCTCCAGCTCGACCGGCTGCTGAGCCCGCGGGCACCGACACACCCGTCCGGCAGCTGTCACACCCGTCCGGCAGGATGACGGCGTGACGACCTGGGACGACTTCTGGACGCTGATCGACCTGCTGGGCGATCGGCGCGAGTGCACCTTCGCCGAACCGCTCGCCGAGGCCCTGGCCGGCCTGCCGCCCGCCGCGATCATCGGCTTCGAGGAGCGCCTGGCACAGGCCCTGTACCGGCTGGACCGCCGCGAGTTCGGGACGCTGCCGGTGATCGACATGTGCGAACCCGGGAAGGCCCCGTTCCCGCAGTCGAACGACGGCTTCCTGTACTCCCGCTGCGCCGTGGTGGCCGCCGGGCGCGGCACGTACGAGGCGGTGCTCGCGGGCCGCGCGCCGTTCGCACCCCACACCGCCACCACCCTGCACGGCGAGGATCTGCTCTACATCGCCGAGGAGGCCTACGAGAAGGCCACCGGCGAGGAGTGGGATCACGTCAACGAGTTCGACTACGAGTCCTGCTCCAACCCCGAGGGCTGGCCCGAGCGCCGGTAGCCGCCGCGCGGTCTCAGATCGGGTCGGCCCGGCGGGCGGCTCCCGGCGGGCCGTCGCGCTGCTCGCCCGGGGGTTCGTCCGGCGGGTTGCAGGCCTCGCGGCCGGTGTCCGCGTGCACGATCCGGGCCGGCCGCTCGGGGCCGCCGGGGACCACCCGCTGCGGTCGGCCGCAGCGGGGACAGATCAGGGGGATGCGTGCCATGGCCGGCCTCCCGGGTGGGCTCCCGCCCGGCCGCGCCCGGGCTGGGCACGACACGGGGGCGGATCGGTGAACGGCTCACATGAGCGGCTGCGCCTGCCGACCGCCGACGTCCTGGATCTCGTTGTGGGCCTTGGTCAGCAGCTGGGAGGCGAGGTCGTTGAGTGCTCTGGCCGCCGCGATCTCCTCACCGACCCGTAGTTGGTCCGGGTCGGACGGGTGCCGGCTGCTGAAGCCGTGGGCGCGGATCTCGGTGCCGTCGCGCAGCCGCAGGAGCGCGGCCGCAGCCGTTCTCGGGCCCTCCTCGCGGAACTCCATCTCGATGTGCCAACCGACGAGTGTCTGCATGGCGGATCACCTCCAGCGGGTTGCGGCAGGTACCTCTTCCAGGGTGCGCCGGGTGCTCGTCGAATACCAGGGGTGGCCCGGCGGTACCGGCCCCCAGCAGACTTGAACGTGTTCAAATTCTGTCGTAAGGTCGACTCCGGGAAGAATTTGAACACGTTCAAGCAAGGTCGTGACAGCATGCGCCCCAGCGCCCCCGGCCACCCGGGCCCGAACGGCGGGCTCCGGCCGTGACCACCCTGGTGAACCTCATCGTCATGCTCGGCATGGCCGTCGTGATCCCCGTCGGCCTCACCCTGATCGACGGCTCCGGCCTCGCCGCCACCCGTCGCTACTGGCTGCTCGCCGCCGTCCCCGGAGCCGTCGCACTCTGGCTGCCACGCGGCGGTCCCGCCACCGGACTCGCCGCCCCCTACGCGTTCGCCACCCTCCTGCTCGCCGCCCAGGCACCGCTCCGGCTCGCCCGTACCCGCTCCCTGGCGCCCCGCGAGGTGGCCGTCCTCACCGCGCTCGCCACACCCTCCGTCGCCGGGCTCGCCCTGCTCGCCGAACGCTCCGGCCACCGGCTGCTCGGCTTCGACCTGGGCATCCTGGCGCTGACCGTCCCGCACTTCCACTTCGCCGGCTTCACCGCCGCCCTGGTCGCCGGCCTGGTCTGCCGGGCCGCCCCCGGAAACCCCGCCGCCCGGTACGCCGCACTCAGCGTGCCGCTCGGCACCCTGCTCGTCCTCGCCGGCTACTTCGTCGACGACTGGGCCGAACTCGTCGGCGCCCTCGTCCTCACCGCCGGCATGTGGCTGACCGGCCTGATCACCTGGCGCGACCTGCGCACCCGCGCCGTCGAACGCACCACCGCCACCCTGCTCGGCGCTTCCGCCGCCGTCCTCGCCGTCACCATGCTGCTCGCCCTCTGGTGGGCACTCGGCGAAGCCTCCGGCCTTCCCCACCCCACCCTCACCTGGATGGCCGCCACCCACGGCCTCGGCAACGCCCTCGGCTTCGCCCTCTGCTCACTGCTGGCCTGGCACCGGCTCAAGGAGACCCACCCGTGAACACCCTCAGCTACCCGGACCGGCTCGCCAGCACCCCGTTGTCCCACGGTTCCGGCCCAGCCCCACTGCCCGCCGGCTACCAGCACCTGCGCCACCGGGTGCTCATCGGCCACGGCCGCGACACGCTGCGGGTCGCCGGCGCCGCCGTCACCGGCTGGCAGATGCACCGCGCGGCCGGCCTCCAGGTCCGCGCCGGCACCGACCGGGCCACCCCCGGCACCCCCGTCGAATGCGCGATCGGCATCGGACGCCTACGGGTCGGCGCCTCCTGCGAGGTCGTCTGGGCCGCCGACGAACCCGACCTCATCGGCTTCGCCTACGGCACCCGGACCGGCCACATCGCCAGCGGTGAGGAGACCTTCCTGGTCGAGATGGACGCCGACAAGGCCGTCTGGTTCAGCGTCACCGCCTTCAGCCGCCCCGACCGCTGGTTCACCCGCGCCGCCGGGCCGCTCCTCCCCCTCGGCCAGCGGTTCTTCGCCCGCCGCTGCGGCCAGGTCCTCACCCGGATCGTCGCGGCGCAGCAGGCCGCCCCGGCACCGGCGCCGGCACCCTCCCGGTAGCCGGCAGGGCCCCGCATGCGCCCTGGGGCGCGTCTTCGGACTCCCGTTCGTTCGCCCGCCGGCAGACGGGAGTCCGAAGGCGCGCCCTAGCGGAAGCGGGCCACGAAGCGGCGCTGCCAGGGGGTCTCCACGGCGTGCGCCGCGTAGTGCCGCCGGACGTAGGCGACCGCGTCGGCGGCGGGGACCCCGTCCAGGACGGCGAGGCAGGCCAGCGCTGTGCCCGTACGGCCGCGGCCGCCGGCGCAGGCGATCTCGACGCGTTCCGTCCCGGCCCTGGTCCAGGCCTCGCGCAGGGCCCGTGCGGCAGCGGTGCGGTCGGTGGGCAGCCAGAAGTCCGGCCAGCGGAGCCAGCGGGACTCCCAGGCGACGGGCGGTGGAGGGTGGCCCAGCAGGTACAGGGCGAAGTCGGGCGCCGGCCCGGCGGGCAACGGGCGGCTGAGGCCACGACCGCGGACGACCCGGCCCGACGGCAGTATCAGCGCGCCGTGCGCGGCGGGATCCCAGGCAGTGGCCACGCGACGAGGGTAGCCCGTACCGTTCAGTCGCAGGGTTCTGGGCGCCACGACTCCCGGTCGCCGTCCGCGATCTGCCCGAGCAGCCAACCCGTCGCCGTCACCAGACCGCGGGCGGCGGCGAGCGGGGTGAGGTAGCTGTCCGTCAGGTCGGCCACGAGGTGGCCCGCACAGTCGTCCCCTCGGTCGCAGGGGACTTCGATCTCGGCCGACACCTGCCAGGGCGGCCCCCAGCGGAGGTCCCACCCGCACCGGCGGGGGAAGCCCAGCCAGGCGATGACCGTCGCGTCGGCCGCCTCGGCGAAGGCGGTGACGCCGGCCGAGACGATGCCGTCCACCTGGTCGAAGCAGAAGCCGCCGTCGGGCCGGCCGGTGGGCCCGCGCAGGAGGGCGGTCACCGCGCGGAACTGCTCGTCGGCCTCCAGGAGGGCGGCCCGGACGGCGCCCTCGTCGGCCAACTCCGGGAAAGCCCACCGCAGATCGCCCGCTGCCAGCGGAATGCTCACCATGCCGCCGAGTATGCCCGGCCCGCCCCCGGACCGGACTCTGAACAGTCGTACGAAGGAGAAACCTGTGCAGCGCTACATCCTCACCGGCACGCCGGGCGCCGGAAAGACTTCGGTCATCCGGGAGTTGGCGGCACTCGGCCACCGTGTGGTCGAGGAGGCGGCCACCGACGTCATCGCGCGGGAGCAGGCGCGGGGCGAGCGCGAGCCGTGGACGGCGCCCTCCTTCGTCGACTCCGTCGTGGCCCTGCAACGCGAGCGGCAGACGGCGCCCGTCGCCGACGGCACACGCGTGCAGTTCTACGACCGGTCGCCGATCTGCACGCATGCGCTGAGCCGCTACCTGGGCCTGCCCGTCACACCGGCGCTCGCCGCCGAGACCGACCGGATCACCCGCGAGGAGGTCTACCGGCGCCAGGTGTTCTTCGTCCGGAACCTGGGGTTCTGCGAGCCGACCGCCGCCCGCCGGATCAGCTTCCAGGAGTCACTGGTGTTCGAGCGGATCCACCAGGAGGCCTACCTGGCCTTCGGCTACGAGCTCGTCCCCGTCCCGGCCCGGACACCCGCCGACCGGGCGGCGCTGATCACGGCGGCGGTCGCACGGCTGACGGCCGGCGGCTGACAGCCCGCCCGGTCACTCAGCCGTTCAGCCGTTCAGCCGCTGACGTCGAGCGCCGTGCCGTACAGCCGGGTCACCTTCAGCCGGACGACCACCCGGCGCTCGGCCACCAGCTGGGCGAGGAAGGCCTCTTCGTCCTCCGACTTCGCGAACGCGGGGAGCAGCGCGAGCAGTTCCCGCCCGGTCGCGTCGCCCGGCACCGTGGTGACCTCGGAGACCTCGGCCTCGCCCTCGGCGACCGCGAACGACCAGACGTCGCCGCCCGGCACGTGCAGGGCCGCCCGCGGGTCGCGGCGGAGCTGCTTCACCTTGATCCGGTCGGCGGTGGTGGAGAACCGGACGATCCGGGCCTCCGGGTCCCACGCGTAGAGCATGGTGGTGAGGTGGGGGTGACCGCTGCTTTTGTTGGTGGCCAGGGTGCCGAACTGCTGGGTGCTCAGCAGGTCGGAGAGGGCCTGGTCGGAGAGGGTGCGGGGGGCTGGTCCTTTGCTCATGCCGCAGCCAACTCCCCTGTACCTCCGGGTATTCCATCCCCCCGGGGGGCGGGCTGGTCAGGCTGACACGGGGACGGTGACCAGGAGCTGCCTGCCGTCCAGGGTCCGCACCTCGAAGTGGTCGATGTCCTTGGGCTGGAGCCCCGCACCGCCGGTGGTGCGCAGGGCGTCGGGGGCGTCCGAGGTGCCGTAGCCGATCGGCGGGACGCTCCAGGTGGTGACGGTCTGCTGTTCGCCGGTGTGCGAGACGGCGATCAGGTAGCAGCTCAACGGGCCTTTCACGTTCGAGAGTTGGAGGCTGATCTGGCTGCCCCAGTTCCTGCCCTCGATACCGACGGTGGCCCGGGCGCCGGTGCCGGCATCGGTCGCGGTGAACTGCTGGGCGACCGTTTGAACCTGGTGCCCGGTGTCCGCGGTGACGACGGCGGTGACCGCCGGCCCGCCGATGACCAGGGCGGCGGCGGCCGCGACCAGCACCAGGCGCCGGCGGCGGGTTCGGCGGCGGCCCGCGCTGACCTCACCGACCAGGCGGCCGAGCAGCGCGTCGTCCGGGCGGGGCGTGGAGCCGGAGCCGGAACCGGAGCCGCCGGCCGCCAGGTGGTCGGCCAGGATCGGTTCCAGCACGCCGAGTTCGGCCACCTGCTCGGCGCACTGCGGGCAGCCGGCGAGGTGCTCCTCGAAGGCGGCGGCGTCCGCCGGGTCGAGTACGCCGAGGACGTACGCGCCGACGTCCACGTGGTCTTCCGGTGGCGACGTCACGATGTCACTCCTCGTTCCTCGAGCGCGAGCTTCAGCGAGCGCAGCGCGTAGAAGATCCGGGACCGCACGGTACCCGCGGGGATGCCGAGTTCGGCGGCCGCCTCGCCGGCCGTGCGGCCCTTCAGGTAGGTCTCGACGATGACCGCGCGGTGGGCCTCGGTGAGGTCGCCGAGTGCGTCGGAGATGGCCATGAGCCTCAGGGCCTTGTCGAGTTCGTCCTCGGCGGGCAGGAGTTCCAGCGGCGAGGCGTCCACCTCGTGCGGCCGGGACCGGCTGCTGCGGTGGTTGTCGATCACGATCCGGCGGGCGACGGTCACCAGCCAGGGCCGCAGCGAACCCGCCGAGGCGTCCAGCCGGTGGATGTTGCGCCAGGCCCGGACGAGCGTCTCCTGCACGACGTCCTCGGCCCGCTGGCGGTCGCCCGCGACCAGGTGCAGCACGAAGCCGAACAGCGGCCCGGCGTGCTCCTGGTAGAGGGCCCGCATCAGCTCCTCGTCCGGCCCCGGGCCGTGCGGTGGCCCGCCGCCGGCGTCCGCGCCCTGCCGGGAGTACTGCTCGGTCACAGCGCTATCCTCGCGCACCCGTCACCTCCGGGTCGAGTTCCCGTCCGGTCGCTCGACGATCCTCGACGATCTCTGCGGGCGGTCAGGGCCGGCCGGACAGTGCCCGTCGGTCCTGACCCTGGTCTCCTACCGGTCCGGTTGGCCGGTGCGGTAGGCCGTCCGGTGGGCCGGTCCGGCCGGGTCAGTAGCCGTAGCCGCCCGTCCCGGGGCTGGTCGTCGCGGGTGCGGCGGCGGCTCTGGCCCCGGCCGGAGTGATCACGAACCAGACCCCGCCGACACCCTGGCCCCTGGTGTCGCCGGGCTTGGTGTCGGGGGTGTAGCGGTAGAGCGGCCAGCCGTTCAGGGTCAGCTGCTTGCTGCCGTCGGCGCGGGTCACGGCACCGACGAGCTTGCTGTCGATGCCCTTGACGGAGGCCTGGCCGTCCGCGGCGGCGGGCGGCCAGAGCTTGGCGCAGGCGTCGTTGCAGTTGGACGCCGACGGCTGGGCGGTGTCCTTGTCGAAGCGGTACAGGGTGTGGCCGGCACTGTCGGTGACGATCGCGCCGAGCGCGGGGTCGGTGCCGGCCTGCAGGGTGGCCGCGCCGCCGCCCTGGCCGGCGGGCGCGGTGGCAGCGGGCGGGGTACCGCTCGCGCTGCCGGATCCGGCACCGGATCCGCCCGGGCCGCCGGACCCGCAGGCCGCCACGAGGGCGAGCGAGGCGATGCCGGAGGCCGCCAGCAGAGCGGTACGGCTGGAGATGGTCATGGCTGTTCCCCACGGGACGGGCCGGACGAGCCGGACGGGCCGACGGGACATGCCGGGCCGGGCGAAACGTGCCGGACGGGCCGGACGGTGCCACCGGGCTGTTCCCGGCGGCCGGGGGCGCCTCCCCCGGCGCCCGCACCCTCCAGTACGGACGGGAGCGGCGGACTGCTCAATCCCGCCGAGAATCCGTCGGGAGTCCGTCGAAAATCCGCCGGGAGTCCGTCGGGAATCGGCCGGGGACCCGCCGGGGACTCTCCCGGCCGGGCCGGGCCGGGCACGCGGGTTACGGACGGGGAGCTGCGGGCGGCGGCCCAGGAGGTGTGGAATAGCTCGTGCGGCGGTCGGGTTGACGCCAGCGGATGACGTAGGAGCCCGCCCGAAGGGAAGGAACTCGCACATGAGCACGGTCGAGCTGACCAAGGAGAACTTCGACGAGGTCGTCCCAGGCCCGGACGGCAAGGACTTCGTCTTCATCGACTTCTGGGCCGGCTGGTGCGGCCCCTGCCGGCAGTTCGCGCCGGTGTACGAGAAGGCGGCCGACCGCCACCCGGACTTGGTCTTCGCCAAGGTCGACACCGAGGCCCAGCAGGAGCTGGCGGCCGCGTTCGGCATCCAGTCCATCCCGACGCTGGCGATCATCCGCGAGGGCGTGCTGGTGTTCTCGCAGGCGGGTGCGCTGCCGGAGGCGGTCTTCGAGGACTTGATCGGCAAGGCCCGCGATCTGGACATGACCGAGGTGAAGCGCAAGGTGGCCGAGTCGGCCGGCACGGTCTGACCCGGCCGTCCGAACCGGAGAAGGGGCCCGTGCTGCCACGGGCCCCTTCGGGCTGTTCAGGCGCGGGGCAGGACGAACTCGAAGTCCGTCGGCGCACCGCCGTCGGAGGCGGCGAAGGACGCCCCGGTGGGGCGGAACCCGGCCCGGCGGTACATCGCCTCGGCCCGGGAGTTGTCCTGGTGGACGAAGAGCCGCACGCGCTCGATGTGCGGGTCGGGCAGCTTCCAGGACCACTCCAGGGCGGCCTGGAACAGCTCGTGCGCGAGGCCGGTGCCCCGTGCCTCGGGCCGTACGAAGACGCCGACGAGATGCGTCTGCGACTGCTCGGGGACGTCACCGAACAGGCCCTGGACGCCGGCCGGCTCGACCAGCACGGTGACGCTCCCGAGCCAGCGCCCGTCGGGCTGCTCGGCGACGAACTGCCGGACGGAGCGGCCCTCGGCGGCGCCCGCGGTGCGCTCCTGCCACTGCTCGTCCGGCCTGGCGAGGCCCTGCTCGTACGTCTCCAGGAAGGCCAGGTGGGCGACCGGGTCCTGGAGCGCGGTCAGCCGCAGCTCCCTGGCGGTGCGCCAGTCCTCTTTCCGCACGGGCCTTATGGTGTAGGTCATCCGGCGATCCTCGCATCCGCCCTGGTGGTGGCCGCAACGGGGTTTTCCGGTGGTCGGGCCCGGGCGGCGGGACCGGTGGGCGGCCCGGGGTCACAACCGGGCGGGCCGGTCCGCGTGTTCACCCGCGCGGGCCGGGGCACACGCCGGAGGATGAGCACGGGGCCGCGCAGCCGGGCGGCCCCGATTCGAACCGAGAGTGAGGGCAGCCGCCCCATGAGCCTGAGCCAGAGTCAGAGCGGGACCTCGACCGGGGAAGCGGTCCCGGTGCCGCCCGCCTTCCGCAAGGTGACCACCGCCGTGGTGACGGGCAGCGCGACCGACGCGCCGTACCGGGTGGACGTCCGGTCCGGGACGCACCTGCTCGGCTCGGACGAGCCCGTCCGGCGGGGCGGCGCGGACGCCGGGCCGGAGCCGTTCGCGCTGCTGCTCTCCGCGCTCGGCTCGTGCACCGCGATCACACTGCGGATGTACGCCGAACGCAAGGGCTGGCCGCTCTCCGACGTCCGGGTGCGGCTCGGCTACGAGACCGACGGGAACAGCGGCCGGATCTCCCGCCGGGTGACCCTCGGCGGCGGCCTCGACGACGGGCAGCGCGCCCGGCTGCTGGACATCTGCGAGCGCACCCCCGTCACCCTGGCGCTGCGGGCGGGCGTCGCGATCGAGACCACGGAGGACCGGGCATGAGCGACCGGGAGACCCAGGAGTACGACGTGATCGTGCTCGGCGCCGGGCCCACCGGCGAGAACCTGGCCGACCGGACGACGGCGGCCGGCCTGCGGACGGTCGTGGTGGAGAGCGAACTGGTCGGCGGCGAGTGCTCGTACTGGGCGTGCATGCCCAGCAAGGCGCTGCTGCGGCCGGTCGCGGCACTGGCCGGGGCGCGGGCGGTGGCCGGCTCCCGGGAGGCGGTGCGCGGCGGGCTGGACGCGGCGGCGGTGCTGGCCCGGCGGGATTCGTTCACCTCGCACTGGCAGGACGACGGCCAGGTGGAGTGGCTGCGCGGCGCGGGCATCGAGCTGGTCCGGGGCCACGGCCGGCTGAGCGGGGAGCGGACGGTCACGGTGACCGCACCGGACGGCGGCGAGCTCGTGCTGCGGGCCCGGCACGCGGTGGCCGTCTGCACCGGGACCAGGGCGCTGCTGCCGGGCGGCGTGCCCGGCCTCGACGCGGCCCGGCCGTGGACCAGCCGGGAGGCGACCGCCGCGAAGGAGGTGCCCGGGCGGCTGGTGGTGGTCGGCGGCGGCGTGGTCGGCGTGGAGATGGCCACCGCCTGGCGGGCGCTGGGCGCCGAGGTGGTGCTGCTGGTGCGCGGCGGCGGCCTGCTGCCGAGGATGGAGCCGTTCGCGGGCGAGCTGGTCGCGGACGGGCTGCGCGAGGCCGGGGTGGACGTCCGGACGGGCGCGTCGGTCGCCTCGCTGGAGCGCCCGGCGGCGGACGGGCCGGTCACCGTGGTGCTGGAGGACGGCGAGCGGCTGACCGCCGACGAGGTGCTGTACGCCACCGGCCGCGCCCCGCGCACCGAGGATCTGGGGCTGGAGACGGTGGGCCTGGAGCCGGGCGGCTGGCTGGAGACCGACGACGGCTGCGTGGTCCGGGGGGTCGCGGGCGGCTGGCTGTACGCGGCGGGCGACGTCAACCACCGGGCGCTGCTCACCCACCAGGGCAAGTACCAGGCCAGGATCGCCGGCAACGCGATCGGCGCGCTGGCGAAGGGGCAGCCGCTGGACACCGCCCGCTGGGGTGCGCACGTGGCGTCCGCCGACACGGCCGGTGCGCCGCAGGTGGTGTTCACCGAGCCGGAGGCGGCGGCCGTCGGCCTGAGCCTGGCCGAGGCGCAGCGGGCGGGCCTGCGGGTCAAGGCCGTGGACCACGACCTCGGTCAGGTCGCCGGGGCCTCGCTGTACGCGGACGGCTACCGGGGCCGGGCCCGGGTAGTGTTCGACCTGGACCGGGGGCTGCTGGTGGGCGCCACCTTCGTCGGCCCGGGGGTGGCGGAGCTGCTGCACTCGGCGACGGTCGCGGTGGTCGGCGAGGTGCCGATCGACCGGCTGTGGCACGCCGTGCCCTCCTATCCGACGATGAGCGAGGTGTGGCTGCGGCTGCTGGAGGACTGCCGGGGCTGAGCACGCCCCGGAGCCGGTGCCCGCCCGGCGCGGCGAGATGTGCGGCCGGGCGGGCGGCGGGACACTGGCACGGGGGCCGAGCCGTTGACCAGGTGGTGTGCCATGACCGAAGTGCTGTTGGCCGTCGGGACCGAGAAGGGCCTCTTCCTCGGGCGCAGCCGCGACCGGGTGAGCTGGGAGTTCAGTGGGCCGCACTTCCCCATGAACGCGATCTACTCCGTGTCGGTGGACCGCCGGGGCGGCCGGGTCCGGCTGCTGGCGGGCGCGGACAGCAGCCACTGGGGCCCGTCCGTCTGGCGTTCGGACGACCTGGGGGCGAGCTGGAACGAGCCGGAGCGCCCGGCGATCAGGTTCCCCGAGCACACCGGTGCCTCGCTCACCCGGGTCTGGCAGCTCCAGCCGGCCGGCGAGGAGGCCCCGGGTGTGGTGTACGCGGGCACCGAGCCGGCCGCGCTGTTCCGCTCCGAGGACGGCGGTGAGAGCTTCGCCCTGGTCGAGTCCCTGTGGTCGCACCCGCAGCGCGAGCAGTGGGGCGCGGGCTACGGCGGGCAGGGCCTGCACACGATCCTGACCGACCCCCGGGACGGGCAGAAGGTGGTGGTCGCCGTCTCCAGCGGCGGCGTCTACCGGACGAAGGACGGCGGGCAGAGCTGGCAGCCCTCGAACTCCGGCCTGCGCGCGGAGTTCCTGCCGGAGGAGAACCAGTACCCGGAGTTCGGCCAGTGCGTCCACAAGATCGCGCGTGACCCGGTCGACCCGGACCGCCTCTACCTGCAGAACCACGGCGGCGTCTACCGCAGCGACGACGACGGCGAGAGCTGGCGGTTCGTCGCCGACGGGCTGCCCGCGGACTTCGGTTTCGCGGTGGCCGCCCACCCCAGGCGCGGCGGCACGGCGTACGTCTTCCCGCTGGACGGCGCCTCGAACCGGATGCCGCCCGGGCGCCGCTGCCGGGTCTTCCGCACCGAGGACGCCGGCGGCAGCTGGCAGCCGCTGGCCGAGGGCCTGCCGGGCGAGGACCACTACGGCGTCGTCCTGCGCGACGCCCTGCGCACCGACGACGCAGACCCGGCCGGCCTGTACTTCGGCAACCGCAACGGCGAGGTGCACGGCAGCGCGGACGAGGGCGAGAGCTGGTCGCTGCTGGTCTCCCACCTGCCGGACGTGCTGTGCGTGCGGGCCGCCGTGATCGGCTGACCGGTGCCCGCCCGGGCGCCGGGCGCGCAGCACGGCGCGACGCCCGCGCCACGCCCTCGTCCGGGTGACATGGCGGCCCGTCCGGCGCCGCGCGCGGTAGCTGTTGACGCATGATCAGTTCCCTCTGGTGGCGTATTGCCGCCACCGGCGTCGTGTGCACCGCCGCGCTCACCGCCCTCGTCCAGGCCGTCGCGGCGCAGCCGCCCGGGCCGCCCGCAGCGGTCGGCGGGGACCATCTGACCGTCACGGTCTCCGGCAGCGACGGCCCGGCCGCCGGCGGCACGTACGAGCTGCGGTGCCACCCGGCCGGCGGCGACCACCCCTCGGCGCAGGGCGCCTGCGACCGGCTCGACTCGCTGACCACCTGGGGCCGGGACCTCTTCGCGCCCGTCCCGCCCGACGCCGTCTGCACCCTGCAGTACGGCGGGCCGGCCACCGCCCGGGTCACCGGCAGCTGGGCGGGACGGCCGGTGGACGCCCGCTTCTCCCGGCGGAGCGGCTGCGAGAGCGCCCGCTGGGACTCCTTCGTCCCGCTGCTGCCGGCCGCCTCCGCCGACCGGGGCGCCGACTCCCGGCCGGCCACGGCCGCCCGGCGGGGCGGCCGGGCAGCGGGGTGAGGACACCCGGGGCGCGCCGGGCCGCCGGCGATCGGGAGCGCGGCGCGATCACCGGGCGAACACGGTGAACGGCCCCTGGACGGGCCCGGTTACCGCTGAGTAGTGTTCCGGACATGCCTACCGGCCGCACGTACGACATCGTCCTGTTCGGAGCCACCGGGTTCACCGGCGGACTCACCGCCGAGTACCTCGCCCGGCACGCGCCCGCCGGCACCCGCTGGGCCCTCGCGGGGCGCAGCCCGGCGAAGCTCGCCGCGGTGCGGGAGCGGCTGGCGACGATCGACCCCGCGCTCG
Organism: Kitasatospora sp. NPDC057223; assembly: GCF_042669755.1. Lineage (NCBI taxonomy): Bacteria > Bacillati > Actinomycetota > Actinomycetes > Kitasatosporales > Streptomycetaceae > Kitasatospora > Kitasatospora sp. NPDC057223. The sequence continues at coordinate 26,255 of NZ_JBHUWW010000087.1, forward strand.
CCGGCCTCGGACTGCTCACCGCGGACGCGGACGACCCGGCGTCCCTGCGAGCCGTCGCCGGGGCCGCCCGGGTGGTGGCGACGACGGTCGGACCGTACATCCACCACGGGGACGCGCTGGCCGGCGCGTGCGCGGCGGCCGGAACCGACTACCTCGATCTCAGCGGCGAACCGGAGTTCGTCGACCGGACGTACCTGCGCCACCACGCCACGGCGGTGGCCTCCGGCGCGCGGCTGGTGCACTGCTGCGGCTTCGACTCGATCCCGTACGACCTGGGGGTGCGGTTCACCGTCCAGCAGCTTCCCGAGGGGGTGCCGCTGAAGGTGGAGGGGTTCGTCACGGCGTCCGGCACCTTCTCCGGCGGCACCTTCCACTCGGCGGTCACGGCGTTCTCCCGGCTGCGCTCCGGCGCCCGCACCGCCGCGGAGCGCGGCCGGGCCGAGCAGCGCCCGGCCGGGCGGACGGTGCGCGGGCTGCCCGGCCGCCCCCGGTACGAGCGGCGGGTGGGCGCCTGGGCCCTGCCCGCGCCGACCATCGACCCGCAGATCGTGCTGCGCTCGGCACGCGCCCTGGAGCGGTACGGGCCCGACTTCTCGTACGGCCACTACCTCGCGCCGAAGCGGCTGCCGTCCGCGGTCGCCCTCGCGGGCGGGGTGGGCGCGCTGGTGGCGCTCGCGCAGGTGCCGGCGGCGCGGAACTGGCTGCTGGGGCGTCGCCTGCCCGGCGAGGGGCCGTCGGCCGAGAAGCGGGCGAAGTCGTGGTTCAGGGTGGTGTTCCTCGGCGAGGGCGGCGGCCGGCAGGTGGTCACCGAGGTGTCGGGCGGCGACCCGGGCTACGGGGAGACCGCGAAGATGCTCGCCGAGTCCGCCCTGTGCCTCGCCTTCGACGACCTCCCGGCCGCCTCGGGCCAGGTCACCACGGCGGTGGCGATGGGCGAGGCGCTGACCGGGCGGCTGACCGCGGCCGGTATCGGGTTCCGCGTCCTCAGGTCCTGACCCGACCCCGGGGGCCCCGGGGCACCGGGGGCACCGGGACGGCGGGGTCGGCGGGACGGCGGGACGGCGGGACGGCGGGCCTCAGGCCACCGGCAGGCCGAGGCCGGGCAGCACCCGGGCGCCGGGCAGCGCGGCGAGCAGGCTGCCGGGCAGCCAGAGCTTGGAGCCGCGGATGCCGGAGCCGACCACCACGCGCGGGTGCGCGGCCACCTCGGCGTCGATCAGGACCGGCCAGTCGGCCGGGAGCCCGATCGGCGTGATGCCGCCGTACTCCATCCCGGTCGCGGCGAGCACCGCGTCCACCGGGGCGAACGAGGCCTTGCGTGCGTCCAGGTGCCGCCGGACCAGGCCGTTCACGTCGGCGCGGCTGGTCGCGGTGACCAGGCAGGCCGCGTAGGTGGTCTCGCCGCCCCGCCTGGCGGCGATGATCACGCAGTTGGCGGACTCCGCCAGGGTCACGCCGTACCGGTCGCAGAAGGCGGCGGTGTCGGCGAGAGCGGGATCGATTGCGGCGGATTCCACCCGGGCGGCGTCCTCGCCGGGCCAGGCCGCGAGGGCTGCCGCCACCGGGGCCGCCAGCAGCTCGGGGCGGGAGAGGGCCGGGTGCAGGGTGAGGGTCGTGGTCATGTCTCCCATCCAAGCGCCCCGGCGGCCCGCTGTCAGTCACCCGGAGGAACGTCCCGGGCGCGTTGCGGCAGACCGCGGACGCACCGGTCGGTCAGGCGCCCTCGGCGGCCCGCAGCCGGGCGCTGACCTCGCCGAGTCCTTCGGCGAGGGCGGTGAGCTGTTCGGGGCTGAGGACGTCGATGAGCAGCTCCCGGACGAGTGCGACGTGCCCGGGCGCCGCCTGGCGGACGGCCTCGCGGCCGGCCTCGGTGAGGTCGGCGAAGACACCGCGCACATCACTGGGACAGGAGCGGCGGCCGACCAGTCCGGCCTTCTCCAGCTGGGTGACCTGGTAGGTGAGGCCGCTCTTGGAGGTGATCAGCCGGTCCGCCAGTTCGGTCATCCGCAGCGAGCCGCCGGGGGCCGCGGACAGGTGGACGAGGATCTCGTACTGGGTGTGCGAGAGGCCGGACTCCTCCTTGAGCTGGCGCTCCAGGCGCCGGTTGAGGAGGTTGCTCGCGGCGACGAAGCCCCGCCACGCGGCCATCTCGTCCTGGTCCAGCCAGCGGGGTTCTTCCATGGGGGAATCGTACTCCCGTTGTTCAAATTCGAACCAAGGTGTACTGTTCACGTGTCGAGGTTTAAATTTGAACTACTTCAGGGTCCCCCGACGAGGACGACCGGGATCGAACCGAGGAAGGCACCGATGAGCACCGCAGCCCCCGAGCGCATGCCCGCCCTCTACCTGTCGCACGGCGCGCCGCCGCTCGCCGACGACCCGGTCTGGCCCGGCGAACTCGCCGCCTGGTCGGCCGGCCTGCCCCGCCCCAAGGCGATCCTGATGGTCTCCGCCCACTGGGAGGAGGCCCCGCTCGCCATCGGAGCCACCACCACCGTCCCCCTCGTCTACGACTTCTGGGGCTTCCCGCAGCACTACTACGAGGTCCGGTACGCCGCCCCCGGCGCCCCCGCACTGGCCGAGAGCGTCCGCAAGCTGCTCCGCACCCCCGGGACCCCCGTGCAGGACATCCCCGACCGCGGCCTGGACCACGGGGCGTACGTCCCGCTGGTGGAGATGTTCCCCGGCGCCGACATCCCCGTCCTGCAGATCTCCATGCCCACCCTCGACCCGCAGCGGCTGATGGAGATCGGGCGCAGGCTCGCCCCGCTGCGCGACGAGGGCGTGCTGATCGTCGGCAGCGGCTTCTTCACCCACAACCTGCGCGCCATCAGCCCTGACGGCAGCGTGCCGTCCGTGATGGCCGAGTTCGACGACTGGGGCCGGCGGGCCCTGGAGTCGCACGACCTGGACGCCCTGCTCGACTTCGAGCGCAAGGCCCCGGCCGGCCGGCTCGCCCACCCGCGCACCGAGCACTTCGCGCCGCTGTTCGTCACCCTCGGCGCCGGCGAGGCCGACCTCGCCACCCAGCGCAGCGTGATCGACGGCTTCTGGATGGGCCTGGCCAAGCGCTCCGTCCAGCTCGGCTGAGCCGGCTGACGGCCCCGGCCGGGGTGCTCAGGCGGCTCGCTCGGCGGCGCTGCGCTCCACGCAGAACTCGTTGCCCTCGGGATCGGCCAGCGTCGCCCAGCCGGTGCCGTCGGCCCGGCGCCGGTCGGACACCAGCGTCGCGCCCAGCGCCAGGAGCCGCTCGACCTCCTCGTCCCGGGTCCGGTCCTGCGGCTGTACGTCCAGGTGGACCCGGTTCTTGACGGTCTTGGCATCGGGCACCGTGACGAACAGCAGCACGACGCCACCGGCCTCCACCATCGCCTCGGGGTCACCGGGGTGGTCGTCCTCGTGCAGCGAGGCGTCGAGCACCTCCGCCCAGAAGCTCCCGAGCCGGTAGGCGTCGGCACAGTCAACGGTCACGTGTCGCACAAGAGAAGCCATGATCGTCACTATCGTCCGGCGGGCGGCGCAAGTCCAGGCCCTGACCTGCGGTCAGTTGCCGCCCACCAGGCCGTCCCAGCCCCATCGCGGCGTCGGACCGGGATCGCCGAGGTCCTCCCCCACCGGCGCCGCCGAGACGTCCCGGGCGATCTTCGTCCCCCAGTCGAAGTACTCCAGGACACGCCGGCGCAGCAGCTCGTCCGCCGGCAGCTCCCGCTCGACGGCGGCGGCCATCAGTTCCATCCAGCGGCCACGCTGCTCCTCGGTGATGGCGAGACCCAGGTGGGAGCGCAACAGCGCCTGGTGGCCGCCGAGTTCGTCGGTGAACCGGGCCGGGCCGCCGAAGATCTCACCGAGCCAGACGGCGACGTGCTCGGTGTGGGTCCGGGTGAAGCCCGCGAAGACGGGGGCGAGCAGCGGATCGGCCAGCACGCCGTCGTAGAAGGTGTTGCTCAGCCGGCGCAGCGCCTCGATGCCGCCCACCGCCTCGTAGAGGCTCTCACCGGGAGTGTGCTCGGCGGCGGTCATGCGCGTCTCCAGGGGCCTTGGGATCAACGGGTCTTGGACTTGACCCTGCCATGGGCGGCAGGGTTCAAGGCTACTTCCCATGAGCCTCCCGAATCCCTCGAACACCTCGAACACACCCGACACTTCCGACGCCTCCGACGCCTCGAAGCGCCCCGACTCCCCCTCGCGGCGCGTCGACCTGGTCACCGGCGCCGGAACGGGCATCGGCCGGGCCGGTCCGGCGCCGGACGCCGGGGAGACGGCGGCTGACGCGGCTGACGCGGCACCGTGACGGATACCCCCGGTCGGGGGTATCCAGCGGGCCCGGGGCGGTAGCAGAGTGAGGGGATGCAGACTCCACTCACCGTGATGGACTTCCTCGACCGGGCCGAGCTGGTCTACGGCGACCGGGTCGGGATCGTCGACGAGCCGGTCCAGCCCGCCGCCTCCTGGGGTGAGCTCAGCTACCGCCGGGTGGCCGAGCTCGCCCGGGCCCAGGCCGCCGGGCTCGACCGGCTCGGCGTCGGACCGGGCGAGCGGGTCGCCGTCGTCTCTCACAACTCCGCACGGCTGATGACCTCGCTGTACGGCGTCAGCGGCCACGGGCGGGTGCTGGTGCCGGTGAACTTCCGCCTGCGCGCCGAGGAGGTGTCGTACATCGTCGAGCAGAGCGGCGCGTCCGTCCTGCTGGTGGATCCCGAACTGGACGGCCCGCTGGCCGGGGTGAGCGCACGGCACAGGTTCGTGATCGGCGCCGAGGCCGACGCCGCGCTGTACGACTTCGACAACGTGCCGCACCGGTACGAGATCGCCGAGTCCGACACCGCCACCATCAACTACACCAGCGGAACGACCGCCCGCCCCAAGGGCGTGCAGCTCACCCACCGCAACCTCTGGCTCAACGCCGTCCTGATGGGCCTGCACTTCGGCGCGAGCGACCGGGACGTCTACCTGCACACGCTGCCGATGTTCCACGCCAACGGCTGGGGCCTGCCGTTCGCGCTGACCGGGCTCGGGGCGCAGCACGTGGTGCTGCGCAAGGTGGACGGCGCCGAGATCCTTCGCCGGGTGGAACGGCACGGCGTGACGTTCCTGTGCGGTGCGCCCGCGGTGATCACCATGGTGCTGGAGGCCGCCGCCGACTGGGACGGGCCCGTCCCCGGCCGCGACCGGGTGCGGATCATCGTCGCGGGCGCACCGCCGCCGACCTCGGTGGTGCAGCGCGTCGAGGAGGAACTCGGCTGGGAGTTCATGCAGATCTACGGTCTGACCGAGACCTCGCCGATCGCCACGGTCAACCGCACCCGGGCCGAGTGGGACGGACTGCCCGCCGCCGAGCGCGCCGAGAAGCTGGTCCGGGCCGGCGCACCGGCGCTGGGCGTCCAGGTCCGGGTGGACGACCGGGGCGAGGTGCTGCTGCGCTCCAGCACCGTGCTGGAGGGCTACTGGCAGCAGCCGGAGGAGACCGCCGAGGCGATCAAGGACGGCTGGTTCCACACCGGCGACGGCGGCACCACGACGGACGGCTACCTGACCGTCTCCGACCGCAAGAAGGACGTCATCATCAGCGGCGGGGAGAACGTCTCCTCGATCGAGGTGGAGGACTGCCTGTACGACCATCCGGCCGTCGCCGAGGTGGCGGTGATCGGCGTGCCGCACGACAGGTGGGGCGAGACGGTCAAGGCCCTGGTCGTGCTCCGGCCCGGCCAGCAGGCCGGCGAGGCGGAGCTGATCGCCCACTGCAAGGAGCGGCTCGCCGGCTACAAGGCGCCGACCTCGGTGGAGTTCCGGGACGTGCTGGCCCGCACCAGCACCGGCAAACTGCAGAAGTTCCGGCTCCGCGAGCCGTACTGGGCCGGGCGTGAGCGCCGGGTCAACTGACCTGCCACTGCCACTGCGGTCGGCCCGACCCGGCGGGCGGGCGGTGACCAGGGGGGCCGGGGACCGGAGGCCGGGGACCCATTCATCGAACGGGAGACGACATGACGACGCTGGACGAGCTGCTGGCCGACCTGCACGCCGAGAGCGCGGAGCTGGACGCCCTGGTGGCCGGGCTCGACCCGGCCGGCTGGGCCCGGCCGACCCCCGCCGAGGGGTGGACGATCGCCCACCAGATCGCCCACCTGGCCTGGACGGACGGCTGGACGATCCGATCCGCGCGCACCCCCGCCGACTTCTTCGACACAGCGGTGCGGACCTTCGCTCCGGGCTCCGACCCGATCGCCGAGGGCGCCGCCGCCGGGGCGGCCGAACCGCCCGCCGAGCTGCTGGCACGCTGGCGGGCCGGGCGCGCGGAGGTGCTCGCGGCCCTCGGCGCGGTGCCCACCGACGTCCGGCTGCCGTGGTTCGGGCCACCGATGAAGGCCGCCTCGATGGCCACCGCCCGCCTGATGGAGACCTGGGCCCACGGCCAGGACGTGGCCGACTCGCTCGGCGCGGTACGCGTCCCGTCCGCCCGGCTGCGGCACGTGGCCCACCTGGGCGTGCGGACGATGGGATTCGCCTTCACCCTGCACGGACTGCCCGCCCCGGAGGAGCCGGTCCGGGTGGAACTGACCGGCCCGGACGGGGAGCTGTGGGCCTGGGGCCCCGAGGACGCGGCGGACCGGATCACCGGTCCGGCCCTGGACTTCTGCCAACTCGTCACCCAGCGGCGCCACCCCGCCGATCTCGCCCTGGCGGTCTCGGGCCGGACGGCGCTCGCCTGGCTGCCGATCGCCCAGGTCTTCGCGGGGCCGCCCGGAAAGGGCCGGGAACCGGAGAAGTCTGCCCCCGAATCGGGCTGATGATGTGTCGGTATGACCAAGGGAAACTGAAACCACTCGTTTCGGGGATGCCGGAGTTCGCCGACGAATGATCTGATCCCTCCCATGTTCTCCACCATGAAGACCCGGACCGCCGTGGGCTGTACGGCCGCCGCGCTGGCCGCCATCGGCGTGCTCGCCGGCACGCCCGCGGGTGCCGTCAGCGCCGGCCCCGCCGCCTCCCCCAGCGACACCCCGCCGATCGGCCACCCCGTCCGGGCCACCCCCGCCGAGACGCAGGTCGGAGCCTTCTTCGAGGAGTACCGGCTCGCCGTGCTCGGCGAGATCGACGACCTGCCCGGGGACGTGCGGCTGAAGTACCTCAGCCACTTCCTCGACGTCCGGCTGACCTCCTGGGCGGCGCAGCAGCGCCAGGTCGACCCGGTGTTCCGGGCCAGGGTCATCCCGACCTCGTGGTCGGTCCGCGAGGTGGCCCAGGAGCTCGGCTTCGCCTCCGTCCGCCTCACCGAGTACTGGAGCGACGGCAGCACCCAGGACGTCTGGTACACCGTCAGGCCGGGCGACCGGCAGATCGTCGACCTGGACGACGCGCCCCCGTTCTGACGCACGGTCAATCATGCGAGTTACCCGGGCGAAACTGCGCGGGCACCGTGCGCTTCACACCCTCTCCCTAACGTCACCGGTCACACGCCTCGACCTGTAGGAGCGGTGATGACCGACACCACCAGTCCGGCCGCCAGCAGTCCGGCCACCAGCAGTCCGGCCGCAGCCGGTACGGCACAGGCCTCCCCGGCCGCGCCACGCCGCTCGTACGCCAAGTCCGCCGCCGACGAGAGCCTGGAGGACTATTCGCTCCGGTACGCCCCGCACTCGTTCCGCCGCTGGTCTCCGCTCTCCGTCGCCTCGACCGCGCTCGGCGGCATCGCCTACCTCGCGGACTACGCGATCGGCGCCGGGATCGTGATGTCGTACGGCTTCGGCAACGCGCTGGCCGCGATCCTCGCCGCCGCCGTGGTGATCTTCCTGACCGGCATCCCGATCGCCCGCGCCTGCGCGGCCAACGGCGTCGACATGGACCTGCTCACCCGGGGCTCCGGCTTCGGCTACTTCGGCTCCACCCTCACCTCACTGGTCTACGCGAGCTTCACCTTCATCTTCTTCGCGCTGGAGGGCTCGATCATGGCGCAGGCCTTCCACGAGGTCCTGCACATCCCGCTCCCGCTCGGATACCTGATCACCACACTGATCGTCATCCCGATCGTCTTCAAGGGGATGAACTGGATCGCCAAACTCCAGGCCTGGACACAACCGTTGTGGATCCTCGGCCTCATCGGGCCGTTCGTCATCCTGGCCTTCCACTCCCCGCACACCTTCGCCGCGTTCACCCACTTCGGCGGCACCCACGGCGTCGGCTCCGGTTTCACCCTGCTCGGCTTCGGCCTCGGCACGGGGGTCGCGCTCTCGCTGATCGCGCAGATCGGCGAACAGGCCGACTACCTGCGCTTCATGCCGCAGCGGACGGCCGCGAACGCCCGCCGGTGGGACTTCGCCGTGCTCGCCGCAGGCCCGGGCTGGGTGGTGATCGGCGCGCTCAAGCAGCTCGGCGGCGCACTGCTGGCGTTCAGCGCGCTGACCGTGGTCGGCAACGCCCGGGCCCTGGAGCCGATCGCGCCCTACGTGGAGGCACTGCGACCGTGGTTCGGGGCGGCGGCGCTCCCGCTGGCCGGGCTCTTCGTGATCGTCTCCCAGGTGAAGATCAACTCGACCAACGCGTACTCCGGCTCGCTCTCCTGGTCGAACTTCTTCTCCCGGCTGACCCACCGGCACCCCGGCCGGGTCTGGTACATCTTCCTGAACTGCGGCATCGCGCTGCTGTTGATGGAGATGAACATGTTCAGCGCGCTGAACTCGCTGCTGGGCTTCTACTCCAACGTGGCCATCGCCTGGATCGGCGCCGTCACCGCCGACCTGGTCATCAACAAGCCGCTCGGCCTCAGTCCCAAGTACATCGAGTTCAAGCGCGCCTACCTGCACCCCGTCAACCCGGCCGGATTCGGCGCGATGTGCATCGCCGCAGCGGTGTCGATCACCGCCTTCTTCGGCTGGTTCGGCGAGTACCCCAAGGCGTTCAGCCCGTTCATCGCCCTCCTCCTGGCGATGGCGTGCAGCCCGCTGATCGCCTGGGCCACCAAGGGCCGCTACTACCTCGCCCGCCCCAACCCGGAGGCCGGCACCACCGACGTGACGGACACCCGGCTCTGCGTCGTCTGCGAGGGATCCTACGAAGTCCCCGACACCGCGCAGTGCCCGTACCACGAGGGCACCATCTGCTCGCTCTGCTGCAGCCTGGACGCCGGCTGCCACGACGTCTGCACCAAGGGCGCCACGGGCGGGCCCGTGCTGCTGGGAATGCCGTCCGTCCAGGGGTGAGGCGGTGCGGCCCCCGGGGCCGGGGCCGCACGCCAGCCACCCGGTCCCGGTCCACCCCGGCAGGCAACGGGGCCCGGTGGTGGACCGGTCACGTCACTCGGAGGCGGACAACTGGACGCAACTCCCGGGTTGCTCCTAGCGAGGCCATGTGCAACTCTGAAGTTGCACACATTGGCGGCGACGAAGGAGCCCTCATGAGCGAGGACCGGATCGAGAGCGAGACCCTGATCGAGGCATCGCTTGAGCGGGTCTGGTCACTGGTGGCCGAGCCCGGCTTCTGGGTGGCCGACCCGGCGAGCCTGCCCGGCACCGTGGCCAGGGAAGGCGAGTCGATGCTGGCGAAGAACCCCCGGTACGGCGAGTTCCCGGTGCGGGTGGAGAAGGTCGAGCCGCCGACCTACCTGGCGTACCGCTGGGCCAGCGCCTTTCCGGGCGAGGAACTGCGGGCGGACAACAGCACCCTGGTCGAGTTCACCCTGACCGCCGAGGGCGACCGGACGCGGCTGCGCGTCGTCGAGAGCGGGTTCGCGGCACTGGCCGCCCCCGAGGAGCTGCGCCGCAAGGCGGCGCAGGACAACTCCAACGGCTGGCCCGAGGTGTTCGACGCGTTCAGGAAGCGCGCCGAGCAGTCGTCCGCGTGACCGACGAAGGCGGCGGAGCCACCGAGCGGCCCGGTGGCGCGGAGGCGGCCGACAGCGTGCTGGTCGCCCTGGCCGACCCGACGCGGCGCCTGCTGCTCGAACTGCTCGCCGCCCAGGGCGAGGCCACCGCGACGACGCTCGCCGGCCGGCTGCCCGTCTCCCGGCAGGCGGTGGTCAAGCACCTCGCCGTCCTGGACGCCGCCGGACTGGTCTCCGGCAGCCGGGTCGGTCGCGAGGTGCGGTTCACGGTGCGGCCCGCGGCGCTGGACGCCACGGCGCGCTGGATGGCCGCGCTCGCGACCGACTGGGACCGGAGACTGGCGGACATCAAGCACGCCGCCGAGGCGGCGGAGCGGGAAGCGCGACAGGACCGCGGTCCGGGGGCGCGCCCCGCCACGTGAACCCGGGGTGGCGGGGCCGGGCGCCCGGGCCCACCCCCCCGCACAGGCCCGCGGCGCGGGCGAGTATTAACAAC
>NZ_JBHUWW010000088.1:0-36529 GCF_042669755.1 Kitasatospora sp. NPDC057223
GGGCGGGCAGGCCGCCCCGCGCGGGCTCCGTACGGTGGGGCCGCTCAGCCCGCGAGCAGCCCCGGCAGCTCGGCGATCGAGCCGAGGACGTGGGTGGCGCCGTCCGCCCGCAGGCGGTCCTCGCGGTGGGCGCCGGTGAGGACGCCGGCCACGACGGCGGCGCCGGCCCGGGTGCCGGTGAGCATGTCGTAGCCGGTGTCGCCGGCGACGGCGGTCTGGCGGACGGAGTCGGTGCCGGTGCGCAGCAGGGCGGTGAGGGCGAGGTCGGGGTAGGGGCGGCCGCGGCCCGCCTCGGCGGGGCAGAGGGTGAGGTCGGCGATGTCCTGCCAGCCGAGGGCGGCGAGGATGCGGTCCTGGGTGGCGCGGCTGAAGCCGGTGGTGAGGACGACCTTGCGGCCCTGGGCGCGGAGTTCGGCGATGGCGTCGGCGGCGCCGGGGAGGGCGGCGCAGTGGCCGGCGTCGACGAGGTCGTGGTAGGCGGCCTCGAAGGCGAGGTTGGCGCGCTGGGCCCTGTCCTCGTCGCCGAAGAGGTGGCGGAAGACGGAGATCTTCGACTCGCCCATGGTGAGGCGGACGTGCTCCAGCATGCGCTGGTGCTCGGGGCTGCCGGCCTCGACGCCGAGGGTGCCGGCGGCGGCCTTGAAGGCCTGTTCGACGAGGCCGTCGTCGGCGACGGTGGTGCCGGCCATGTCGAGGACGACCAGGCGGATGTCGGTGCTCATGTTCACGGGTCCCTAGAGGTTGGCGAGTTCGGCGGTGGTCTCGGCGATGGCCGGGGAGCAGGTCATGCCGCGGCCGCCGGGGCCGGTGACCAGCCAGACGCCGTCGCGGAGCTGTTCGCGGTGGACGACGCGGGTGGTGTCGGTGCACTGGGCGTAGACGCCGGCCCAGCGGCGGCGGATCCGCGGCAGCGGGCGGCCGAGCAGGTCCTCGGCGACGGCGGCGAGGTGCTCGTACGGGTCCTCGTCGACGTCGAAGCCGAAGGGCTGGTCGTACTCGTGGGTGTCGCCGATGGTCAGGCCGCCGTCCTTGCGCTGGACCATCAGCAGCTGCATCTTGTGCTCGGCGGCGACCGGCGGCTGCGGCTGGACGGCCTTGAGCTGCTCCAGTGCGGTGCCGGCGAAGGCCGGGTAGTAGCGGAAGCTGTCGCCGTCGGCGACGGAGGTGGTGAGGGTTTCGCCGAGCGGGTCGGTCTGCATCATCTGCAGGCGGACGCGGCGGACGGGCAGGGCGGGGGCGAGTTCGCGGACCAGGCCGCCGGTCCAGGCACCGGTGCAGAGGATGACCAGGTCGCCGGTGTGGGTGTCGCCGTGGTCGTCGCGGACGGCGTGCTCGCCGGTCACCTCGCGGACCTCGCGCCCGGGCAGGAAGGTGTAGCGGCCGCTCGCCGCGAGGGCCGCGCGCAGGGCGGGCTGGGCGGTGCGGGGTTCGACGGCCGCGTCCCGGGAGCAGTGCAGGGCGCCGAGCAGTTTCCCGCGCAGGGCGGGGTTGGCGGCGCGGGCTTCCTCGGGGTCGAGCAGCCGGTAGCCGCGGTCGGCGGCGTCGGGCAGGGTCAGTGCCTGCTCGGCGACGGCGAGTTCGGCCTCGGTGCGGACGGCGGTGAGCGATCCGTTGGCGCGGAAGCCCAGGGCGGGCACCTGTTCGCCGATCCGCTCCCACAGTTCGCGGGCGCGCAGCGCGGTGGCGAGTTCCGGTCCGGCGGCCCGGCCGCTGACCCAGATCAGGCCGAAGTTGCGGACGGACGCGCCGCGCGCCTCGCTCTCGCGCTCCAGGTGGACGACCTCGTGGCCGCGTTCGACGGCCTGCCAGGCGTGCATGCTGCCGAGCACGCCTGCTCCTACGACGATGACTCTCATGCGGCCAGGCTGGTGCCTGGAGGTGGACGCAGGTCGTCGCGCTCACGGCGTGCAGGTGAATGAGCCCGAAAAGTTGTACAGACAACCAGGGATACGGGTCAGCGTAGGACCGTCGCCCGGAGGTAGTTGCGCCGCCCGAACTGCGGCTCGTCGACCGCCGTCAGCTCCTCCACCTGGAACCGGTAGAGCGCCGCCGCCCCGGCCCCGCCGAGGAACTGCTCGCGGACCTCGGGATCCTGCGCGAAGGAGGGGTAGCGCCCCTGGTAGGCGGCGAGCGCGGCCTCGGCCTGCCGGCCCCAGGCCTCGCAGGCGCTGCCGGTCAGCTGGACGCCGCGCAGCTGCTCGGCGTAGACCGGCGGCGGCACGAAGACGGTCGCCGCGGCTCTCGCCTCCTCGGCGAGGTGCAGGCTGTGCCGGGTGGAGCGCTCGCTGACGAAGTAGAGCACCAGGTTGTCGTCGTAGGCGAAGAACGCGAGGTTGGCGTGCGGCCCGCGTTCGGGGCCGGCGGTGGCCAGGGTGAGCACCATGCTCTCGGCCAGGATTCCTTCGACGCCCTTGCGGAAATCCTCGGCGGGCCACTCGCCCTGCGTGATGTCGAGCCGGTACGGCATGGCGCATCCCTCCGCTGGAACGACTTCGTACGAACCTCGAACGACCTCGGACGAAAGAGCCGGGCGCGGCTCCCGCTGTACGGGGGCCCTCGCCCGGCTCTCATGCTCTCCCCGCGCGCCCCGCCCGCACAAGAGCGGAACGGGGCTCGTGAGGCGGAAGGGATTTCAGCGTGAGCGCGTCTCCAGCGGACTCCCGCCGGCGGCGGCGGCGACCGGCCCGGCGCCGAGCAGGGCGCCCAGCGGTCCGCCGCGCGCCCGGTCGACGAGGGGTGCGGCCCGGCCCGCCGCGACGGCCAGTGGGACGCCGACCAGGGTGCCGACGAGGGCACCGACCAGGACGTCGTGCGGGTAGTGCACGCCGACCCAGACCCGGGAGAGGGCCATCAGGGCGGCGGCGATCCAGCCCGCCCGGGCGAGCGCGGTGAGGCCGAGGCCGCGGTAGGCGACCCAGAGGGCCGCGGCGGCGGCGAAGGCGATCACCGAGTGGTTGCTCGGGAACGACCAGTCGCCGGCGCCCGGGCAGGTCTCCAGGGTGACGCTGCCGGTGATCTGCGCGCAGGGTCTCACCTCCTGGACGAGGCTCTTGAACGCCGAGTTGACGACGTACGCGACGACCACGATCAGCGGCGAGGCCAGCACCCTGGCCATCACCGCCGGGTCGGCGCCGCGCGCCCGCCACCACGCGTGCACCATCAGCACCGCGAACAGGCCGAGGCCGATCGCGGACCACACCCGGACCAGCTGGTCGAGCCAGTCCGGGGCACCGCCCGCCCACCCGATGACCCGGGTGTAGAGGCCGCCGTCGAGGCCGCTGCCGTCGTAGGCGAGGAGGGCGGGCGGCAGTACGGCTGTCACACGTCACCTCCGCCGCGACGGGCCTTACGGGCACGGAACAGTTCGAGAACGATGGGGATCACGGAGACCACTACTACCAGACCGATGACGGGTAGCAGATAACGGTCGATACCGGGCACGGACGAGCCGAGCCCGTAACCGGCCATCGTCACTCCGACGGCCCACACGGTGCCGCCGACGACCTGCCAGAGGGTGAAGGTCCGGAGCGGAACCTCCAGCACTCCGCACAGCGGGTTGAGCACGGTGCGCACGACCGGGATGAAGCGGGCCAGCACGATCGCCTTGCCGTAGCCGTACCGGGCGAGCAGTTCCTCGGCCCGGTCGACGCCCTGGTGCAGGCTCTTCCTGGACGAGCGGCGCAGCAGCGCACGGCCGCCCCGGCGGCCGATCAGGTAGCCGACCTGGGCGCCCACGAGGGCGCCGATCACGGCCGCGGGCAGCACCTGGTAGAGCTGCAGCTGGGGGCCGGAGGTGGCACCGGGCACGCAGAGCAGCCCGGCCGTGAACAGCAGCGAGTCGCCGGGCAGGAAGAAGCCGACCAGGAGGCCGGTCTCGGCGAAGAGGATGACGGCGATGCCGAGGGCGCCGAAGGCGGCGAGCAGCGACGAGGCGTCGAGCAGGTTGACCGCCAGCGGGCTGCCGCCCGGCGGGCCGGGGAGCTGGGCGGCCTGAAGGTGAAGAGCCTGCAGGGCGGGCGACTGGAGCAAGGCTGGCGGACCTCCCGTACGTTTGGGGGCGGCGCTGCGCGGCGCGCCCCGACCGTCTACAGTGACGTAGACGGTCTACGTGACTGTAGACGAAGGCTGGAGGAAACGTCGACATGACTGAGGTACCGTCGGCCCGCCGTCCCTCCGGGGAGCTCGAATCCGAGGTGCTGGCCGCACTCTGGGCAGCCGGGCGGCCGCTCGCGCCGCAGGACGTCCAGGCCGCCCTCGGGGCCGACCTCGCCCGGACGACCATCGCCACCATCCTGGCCAGGCTGTACGACAAGGGCACCGTCGAGCGGACCAGGACGGGCCGCTCGTACGCCTACACCCCGACCGTCCAGGACCCGGCCGGCCTCGCCGCCCGCCGGATGCGCACCGAGCTGGAGCGCGGCGCGGACCGCCCCACCGTGCTCGCCCGGTTCGTCTCCGACCTCTCCGACGAGGACGAGCGCCTGCTGCGCGACCTCCTCGGCGACGGCGTGGCCGGATCCGCCGGCGACGGGCCGGGCCCGAGGTGAACATCGCCGTCTGGGTACCCCTGCTGCTGCCCCTGCTCGCCGTGGCGCCGGCCCGGCTGCTCGCCGACGCCCTGCCGCCGCGGGCCGCCGCCTGGGTCCTGGCCGGCACCGCCGCCGTCCTGGCCGGCGCCACCCTCTGCTCGCTCGGACTGCTCGCCGCCGCGGGCCTGCTCCGGCTCCCGCCGGTCGCCGCGCTCGGCCACCTCTCCCCGCACTGGCTCGCGGCCGCCACCCCCGGCGCCGCACTGCCCGCCGCCCTCGCCGCCCTGGCCCTCACGGTGTCGGCCGTCCTCGGCGGCCGGGTCGCCCGCGGCCGCAGCCGCGACCTGCGGCGCGCCCGCGAAGCCCTCGGCGACCCGGCGCCGGAGCCGTTCGACCCGCTGGCCGCGCTGCGCGGCCTGCTGGCACCCGGCGACCACCCGCTCGCCGTCCTCGCGGACGACCGGGCGGACGCCTTCGCGCTCCCCGGGCGCCCGGGGCGGGTCGTGGTGACCGCGGGGATGCTGCGCGCACTGTCCGCGCCCGAGCGCGCCGCGCTGCTCGCCCACGAGCGGGCCCACCTGAGCGGCCGGCACCACGTGTTCCTGACCGCCGCCGCGTACGCCGCCGCCGTGCACCCGGCGCTGCGGCTGCTCCGCACGCCGCTCGGCTACCACCTGGAGCGCTGGGCGGACGAGGCCGCCGCCGTCTCGGTCGGCGACCGCACCGTCACCGCGCGCGCCGTGGGCCGGGCGGCGCTCGCCGCGAGCCGCGCGCCCTGGCCGGCCAGGCCCCGGCTCGTCCCCGCCGCGCACTCGGGGCCCGTGCCCCGCCGGGTGGCGGCCCTGCTGCACCCCCGCCCGCAGTCCGGCACCCGCCGCCGCAGCGCCGCGGCGCTCGCCCTCGCGGCCTGCCTGGCGCTGACCACCGCCGCCGCCCTGGACGCGACCAGCGACCTGCACCGCACCGTCGAGTCGGCACAGACCTCGCAATTCACTCCGACGTTCACCCCGGCGTTCACTCCGACGGGCGGCGCGAACCACTGACCGCACCCTCCGTACTGCCCGACAGGGCAGACATACCGGTCGGTAGGTCACATTTGGGAACAGCATCCCCGCAGGCCGCCCTCCCGCCGTAGGCTCTCGTCGAGGCGTCAACCACGACGTGCCTGCGGACTACGGCCTGGGGGAAGCGGAGTGCGGCAGACCCGGCGGAGCAGCCCGAAGCCGGCCGGACACGACGCGGCCGACCCCGCCACTCCGGCCGCCCTGGCCGCCGTCCACGAGGGCGCCGCCACCGGTGACGCCGACGCCCCCGCCCCGCGTCCCGAGATCGGCGACTCCTGGGACCGGCTGCGCCGGCTCGGCCTCGACCCCGACCGCGGGGCCGCCACCGTCCACCTGGGCCCGGCCGAGGTGGAGCACCGCCGCCACGCCAGCGGACTCGACCAGGTGATGGGCGTCCTGCGCGACACCCTGCTCGACCCGCTCGCCGACTCCCCGCTGATCCTCGCCATCGCCGACGCCGAGGGCCACGTGCTGTGGCACGAGGGCGAGCGGCAGCTGCGCCGCAGCGCCGACCGGATCGGATTCCTGATCGGCGCACGCTGGGTGGAGGAGAACGTCGGCACCAACGGCATCGGCACCACCCTGCGCGCCGAGCGCCCGATGCAGGTGCACTCCGCCGAGCACTACCTGCGCAGCCACCACTCCTGGACGTGCGTCGCCGCCCCCGTCCACGACCCCCGGACGGGCCGGCTGGCCGGCGTGATCAACATCAGTGCCCCGGCCCGCGGCGCCCAGCCCTACCTGCTCAGGCTGACCACCACGGCCGCCCGGCTCGCCGAGGCCGAGCTGCGCGCCCGCCGGCTGGAGTCGCTGCACCAACTGCGCACGCTCGCCACCCCGCTGCTCGCCAAGGTGACCGGCCCCGCGCTGGTCGTCGACGCCGACGGCTGGACGGCCGCCGCGACCGGCCTGCCGCCGGCCAACCGGCTGCGGCTGCCGTCCGAGGGCTGGGGCTCCTCCGCCGTCCACTGGCTGCCGAGCCTCGGGCAGTGCGCCGTCGAGCCGCTCGGCGGCGGGTGGCTGGTGCGACCGCTCGGCAGCCCGGACGCGGCCGCGTCGGACGCCGGGGCGGAGACCGCCGAGCAGGCCGAGGGCGCCCGGGTCCGGCTGGACCTGCGCCGCCCGGAGCGCCCGGAACTCTCGGTCGACGGGGCCGCGGGCACCTGGTCGCACGCGCTCAGCCCCCGGCACGCCGAGCTGCTGCTCCTGCTGGCCACCCACCGGGAGGGCCGGAGCGCGGCGCAGCTCGCCGACGCGCTGTTCGGTGACGCGGGCCGCACGGTGACCGTCCGGGCCGAGCTGTCCCGGCTGCGGCGCTACCTCGGGGGGCTGCTCGCGCACCGGCCGTACCGCTTCGCGCCGTCCGTGGTGGTCGGGGTGACCGGCCCCGACGACCCGTACGACCTGCTGCCCGCGTCCTCGGCGCCCGCCGTCCGCCGGCTGCGTGCGCGGCTCGCGGCCGGCACGCTCCGGCTGCCGTCCGTCCCCGGGGCGCGCACGCCGGGCGGGCCTGCGGACGGGCCGACCGGTCAGTCCTCGGCGAGCAGTGCGGCGAACTGGGCGTCGGTCGGGCCGTAGGCCGCCTCGGCCGAGGCGGACACCGCGGCGTACGTCCGGTCCAGCCAGTCCTGCACCTTCGGCTTGGCGACCTCCAGCAGCGCGCTGCCGTGCGGCGACTCCAGCGCCACGTGCAGGGTCGAGCCGTGGCAGGGGCAGTACGCGGGCCAGAGCTTCACGTCGCCGTGCCCGCTCAGTGTGGTCAGGCCCTCGCGCAGCAGGTCCCGGGAGAACACCCAGTCGGCCTCGTCCAGGCGGCCCAGATGGAAGGTCAGCAGCACCTCGTAGGGCCGCTGCGGGTCGAACCTGAACCGGGTGCGGACATCGCCGACCGCTTCGTCGCCGAGCGCGATACGCATGGTGAGCACCTCCTCCACCGCCGCCGGAGCGGCGGTGGAGCCTTCCTCATCGCCGCCCGTGGGGGTAGCGGCGAGAGGGGCATCGGAGGGTGCGGGCAGAGGGTCGCGCGGCATGACTATCTCTCCGGTACGGCTGGGGGTGCCCCCACCATGCGTCAGCCCGCGCGGCCGGGCAAAGGTTGCAAGGAGGTTGCATTAATGCCTCTGAGGCAACATGGGCTTATCAGACGGACCGTCAACTGTGGTGCACCGGAGCATCATCCAGACCTCGACCGGCTTCGCGCACGGTCGGCCGGGATAGCCCCGGTCGCTGGTACTCTCGTGCCCCTGCCCACGCGTACGGGACGGATGGACGCCCGCTGCCGCCCTTCGCGGACAAATTTGCGTGTCCATGGCAGAATGCGGCCAGCACAGGGGAGGAAGGAGCTCCGGTGGTTCTCCGGAAGGTCACCGCGGCGGAGCCCCGCCCGGACGAACAGCCCGCGCGGCAGGGACGGCACAGCCGGCCGAAGCCGTTCGGCGGGCGATTCCGGCTGCCCACCCTGCGATTCTCCGGCGCCGCGATGGCGATGTCCACCGTGGTCGGGCTCAGCATCGCCACCACCTGGCTGCTGAACGAGCAGCAGGCCGTCGGCCGCCGCGCCGGGTTCGCCGCCGTCGGCGCGACCCCGCCGCCCAGCCCGCGCCCCGACGACCAGCAGGCACCGCGGACCGACGCCGCCCCGGCCAGCGCCGCCGCCACCAACGGCGCACCCTCCTTCCGGGCCACCGAGGCGGGCAGCGGCGCACCCGGCTCGCGCTCCGGCGAGCGCACCACGCCGCGCGCGGCCGTGCCCTCGCCCTCGCCCTCCACCCCGGAGACACCCGCGAGCGCCTCCCCCTCCCCGTCCCCCACGGTGACGCCGGCGCCCACGCCGGCCATGACCGAGGCGCCCGCACCGGCCCGGCCGGAACTCGCGGCCGCCTGCCCGGAGCACACCGCCCCCGCCGCGCCGACGGCGCCTCCCACCGCAGCCGCGCCGAGCGCCCCGCCCGCACCGGCCCTGCCGAAGCCCGCCGGGCAGGCCCCGCTGGCGCCCCAGCACAGCGCCTTCGACAAGGCGCTGTCCGGCGCGGCCACCGTGGAGAAGCTCGGCCTCGACGGCACCCGCTACATCCTCGGCCTGACCGTGACCGAGCCGCTGACCGCCCTGCAGGCCGAGTTCCGCCTCAACCCGGCCGAGATCGCGCCGGGCACCACGGCGTGGACGAACCTGGCCGGCGCGGAGATGACGATGTCGCAGGAGCACGACGCCCTGGTCTACCGCTTCGCCGCCCCCGCCGGGGCGGACGTCCGACCGGGCAGCTACACCTTCGGCGTGCGGGGCCTCCTGCCCGCCGCCGCGCAGCCCACGGCCGGGCCCGCCACCGCACCCGCGAGGCCGACCGCCACCCCGCAGCCGTCTCCCACCGCGACGCCCGCCCTGCCTGCCCTGCCCACCCCGCCTGCCCTGCCCACCCGCCCCCGGGCGGCGTCGGCAACCTGGACGGCCTCCGCCTTCGGCATCCTCACCCCGCGCGCGGTGGCCGCGCTCGGCGGCTTCGAGCAGCCCGCGGCCGCCACGGCCGCCCCTGCCACCGCCGCACCGGTGCCCGTACCGTCCGGTAGCCCGCGGGCGTTCTGAGGCCCGCCCGCCGTTCGACGGCCCGGGGCGCCCGGCGGCGCGGCCGTCCGGTCCGACGATCCGACAGAACCCGCCCGTCGGCCGGTCTTTTTGCCACACGCGTTCGTTACTGTGGATCCATCCGGTGTGTCGGCCGCACCGCGTCCCACCATCGCTTCTCTGGAGGATCCCCGTGACCACGGTCCTGACCCAGGGCGCCAACGCCCCGCTGACCGCCACCCGGGTCACCGTCGAGGTGACCGCGCCCAAGGCACTGGACGTCTCGGGACTGCTGCTGACCGACGCCGGGAAGGTCCGTTCGGACGCCGACTTCGTGTTCTTCAACGCCCCGAACGGCCCGGGCGTCACGCACCGCCCGGCCGGCGGCGGCTCGGCGGACGCGATCATCATCGACACCGCCGCCGTCCCCGCCGCGATCACCAAGATCGTGGTGACGGCCAGCCCGGACGAGTCCGGCGTGACCTTCGCCGGCATCGAGCCGACCGCGACCGTCCGGGACGCCGCCACCGGCGCCGTGCTCGCGACCTTCACCCCGCCCCGGCTGGACCGCGAGACCGCCCTGGTCGTGGTCGAGGTCTACCAGCGCGGCGGCGCCTGGAAGGTCCGCGCCGTCGGGCAGGGCTACGCCAACGGGCTGGCCGGCATCGCGACCGACTTCGGCGTCTCGGTCGAGGAGGAGCCCGCCCCCGCGCCGCAGGCCGCTCCGGCCCGGCCCGTCCAGGCCCCGCCGATGCCCACCACCGCGCCCACTCCGGCGCACGGCACGCCGACCAGGCCGGCCGCACCGCCCGCGCCGCCCGCGCCGCCGTCCACCGCGCCCTCGTTCACGAAGATCACCCTGGACAAGGGCAAGGTCAGCCTCGCCAAGGGCGGCTCGGTCTCGCTGGAGAAGAACGGCAAGCCGTTCCTCGCCTCGGTCCGGATGGGCCTGGGCTGGGAGCCGGCCGCCGGCGGCCGGAACGTCGACCTGGACGCCTCCTGCATCGCGTTCGACGCCCAGCGCAACAAGATCGAGACCGCCTGGTTCATGAAGCTGTCGATCTTCAACGGCGCCATCGCGCACTCCGGCGACAACCTGACCGGCGAGGGCTCCGGCGACGACGAGTCGATCACCGTCCACCTGGACGGGCTGCCGCCCGAGGCCTGCGGCCTGGTCTTCGTGGTCAACTCCTTCTCCGGCCAGAAGTTCACCGCCGTGAAGAACGCCTACTGCCGCCTGCTGGACGCGGGCTCCGGCCAGGAGCTGGTCCGCTTCGACCTCACCCAGTCCGAGGCGCACACCGGCGTGGTGATGTGCAAGCTCGTCCGCCAGTTCTCCGGCGAGTGGGTGATGACCGCGATCGGCGAGTACGTGGACGCCAAGACCGCCCGCGCCATGGTCAAGCCCGCGTCCGCGATGCTCTGACGCCCGGCCCGGCCCCGTCGGCTCAGGCCCCGCCGGCTCCGGACGGCCCTGGTGCGGCCCTGGTCCGGCCCGCTCACGGCCCCTGTTCCCCGGGGCCGGGTACGGGGCCGGGGAACAGGGCCGCACCAGGGCCGTTCGGGGTTGCGGCGCCTCGCCCACTAGACTGGCCCCGTGAGCCGTGCGGACCAGGAATCCGGCTCAGCAGGTACGGAGAGGCGTCACCCGGCCTGACGTCTACCGGTACCTGAGGAATCACGTGAGCAACGAGCAGTCCATCCCGGTCGCCCGGATCGTCGACGAGGCCGGCCGCCGCCGCACCTTCGCCGTGATCAGCCACCCCGACGCGGGCAAGTCCACCACCACCGAGGCCCTCGCCCTGCACGCCCGGGCGATCACCTCGGCCGGCGCCGTGCACGGCCAGGGCGCCCGCAAGGGCGTCACCAGCGACTGGATGGAACTGGAGCGCGAGCGCGGCATCTCGGTGACCTCGGCGGCCCTCCAGTTCGGCTACCGCGGCCACGTGATGAACCTCGTCGACACCCCCGGCCACGCCGACTTCTCCGAGGACACCTACCGGGTACTCGCCGCCGTCGACTGCGCGATCATGCTGATCGACGCGGCCAAGGGCCTGGAGGAGCAGACCCGCAAGCTGTTCGCGGTCTGCCGCCACCGCGGCGTCCCGGTGATCACCTTCATCAACAAGTGGGACCGCCGCGGCCGCGAGGCGCTCACCCTGCTGGAGGACATCGAGACCCACCTCGGCATCGTCCCCGTCCCGGTCGTCTGGCCGGTCGGCGGCGCCGGTGACCTGCGCGGACTCGTCCGGGCCGACAACACCGACGAGATGCTGCGCTTCACCAAGGTGCCCGGCGGCACGCACGCCGCCCTGGAGGAGCAGCTCACCGCCGAGCAGGCCACCGAGCGCGAGGGCGAGGTCTGGGAGACCGCGCTGGAGGAACTGGAGCTGGTGCTGTCCTCCGGCCCCGGCTACGACCAGGAGGCCTTCGAGGAGGGCAAGGTCACCCCCGTCTTCTTCGGCTCCGCGCTCAGCAACATCGGCGTGAAGCTGCTGCTGGACGCCGTCGTCGACCTCGCCCCCTCCCCCGCCTCGCGCCCGCTCGCCAAGGGCGGCGCCCGTGAGGTCACCGAGGAGTTCTCCGGCCTGGTCTTCAAGATCCAGGCGAACATGGACCCGGCCCACCGCGACCGGATGGCCTTCGTCCGGGTCTGCTCCGGCGTCTTCGAGCGCGGCATGAACGTCACCCGCGCCGCCAGCGGCCGCTCCTTCGCCACCAAGTACGCGCAGACCGTCTTCGGCGCCGAGCGCACCGTCGTCGACACTGCCTACCCCGGCGACGTGGTCGGCCTGATCAACGCGAGCGCGCTGCGGGTCGGCGACACCCTCTACACCGGCAAGAAGGCGGAGTTCCCGGCCCTGCCCGCGTTCGCCCCCGAGTACTTCGCGGTGGCCCGGCCGAAGGACATCAGCCGGTCCAAGCAGTTCCGCAAGGGCGTCTCCCAGCTGGACGAGGAGGGCGTGGTCCAGATGCTGGTCTCCGACCGACGCGGCGACCAGGCCCCGGTGATGGCCGCCGTCGGCCCGATGCAGTTCGACGTCGTCCTGCACCGGATGGAGCACGAGTTCTCCTCCCCGATCACCCTCGACCGCCTCTCCTACAAGCTCGCCCGGGTCACCGACCCGGAGGGCGCCGCCGAGCTCGCCAAGGCCCGCCTGACCGACTCCGAGGTGCTCGTCCGCCGCTCGGACGGCGCGCTGCTGGCGCTGTTCGCCGACAAGTGGCACCTGAGCGCCTTCCAGCGCGCCAAGCCCGACATCCTGCTCCAACCGCTGATCGCCACCGCCGACTAGGACGTCACCAGGACGTCGTCCCGGCTCCTGCGCACGGCACGCGGCCCGGGTGGTGGCCGGCCACCACCCGGGCGGGCGCCGGGCACGAGTGCCTGAGCGCCCGCATCGCGCCCTCTCAGGGCCTGCCATGGGGCCCGACGGGGCGTCAGGCCGGCGTGACCATCCCGATCCGCTCGCGCCAGCCGATCCCCGCCGTGGCGGCGCCGCCCTCGTCCGGCCGAGCGGGGGCGGAGGCGTTCGCCTGCCTGCACCCGGCGCAGCGCCGATCCTCGCCGACGGGGCGGAAGACGCGTTCGCAGGCCGTGCACGCCACCAGCGGCACCGCCCGCAGCGCTGACGGCATCTTGTCCCGCAGGCGGCAACGCATCAGCGCGGACGGGCACTTCACCTGCACCGGCAGCCCGGCCGTCAGGGCGTGCAGCAGGCCCGCCGAACTCACGCCCCTGGCCAGCCACTCGGCGGCCAGCGGCGCCAGCCGCGCCACTTCGGCGGCGCCGAGGACCAGTCGCTGATCGCTCCGCCGCAACGACATCAGCACCCGCTCGGCCTCCGCCAGATCACCGTCCGCGTGCACCGGCTCCTCCGTGAGCGGCGCCTCCCGCAGCGGCGGCCCGTCCGGCTCCGGCCGCCTGCGCCGTCGTGGGGCCGGGGGTCGTGGGGACGGGAGTCGTGGGGACGGGAGGGGGGAAATCTCCCCCTGACCCAATGTTCCTCCCGTAGGGAGGGCTGTGCCGGACGACCGCAGGGCGGCGCGACCGGCACCTCGTTCCCCGGCACCCGGTCCGCCGTCCGGGTAGTCGCCCGAGCGGTCGTCCGGTCCGCCGTCCGGGCCGTCCTCGGCGAAGCGCACCGCGAACAGCTCGTCCGCCTCGGCCTGGCCGATCGGCACGTTCGAGACCAGCGACTCCGTCCGCACCTGCCCGGTCGCGTCGCGCCACCGCGTGCTGTGCAGCAGGCCGGCTCCGGCCAGTTGACGCCGTGCCCGGTCCATCGTGATCCGGCCCCCGGCGAGACCCGCTGCCAGCTCCGTGACCGTCGTCGTCCGCAGCCGCCCGGGTGCCAGTGCCACCGCTCGCACGAGGAGGCGGAACGCCGCGTCCGACAGATTGTCGTCCCACACCTGCGCGTTGGCGATCTGCGTGAAGTCGCGCTCGGGCGCGATAACATTCCTGAGCATCCCCGATGGCCTCTATCCACTCGGCGGGTGAAGAGTCCGGCCGGTGCTCCTAACACCCGCCGGGCTCGCCCCGTTTCTGGGAGGGGCAACCCGCACATGGCGGCCACGGTACACGGAATCGGGACCGGAAAAGCACTGTCCGCATTCATGTGATGACATTCCGCAACGCCACTGCGGGCGGCTCCGCCCACCCGGCCTCACCACCGGACCGCGCCGATCGAGGCGCCCCGCCCTCCCGTGGAAACCGGGTGGCTTCGCCTCCGGCCGCCCCGTAGCCTCCGCACATGATCGAGAGCGAGCACGAGACCGTGGAGACGGAAGCAGAGCCGGCCCGGCAACTGTGCTGGCGGGGGCGAGGGATCGGCCTCGCGGTTCTCGACACCGACGACGCCGAGCTGATGCACGCCTGGCGGTCGGATCCGGTGGCCGCCCATGAGATCGGCTTCTGGCCGCGCTCCCTCTCCGGCCTCCGCGAGCGGATCGAGCGCGACCGGGACGACAACGACCGGGACGACTTCCTCGTCCTGCTCCCCGACGGCACACCGGTCGGCCACATCGCCCTGGTCGACCAGGCCCTGGCCGACGGCCTGGCCGAAGTCCACCTGATGCTGGACCCGCAGCACCGGGGAAGGGGCTACGGCACCGACGCGGTCGACGCCCTGGCCGACCTGGCCTTCGGCGAACTGCCCATGCACCGCCTCCAGGCGGTCACCCACACCACCAACACGGCCGCACTCGCCGTCCTGGCCAAGTCGGGATTCGTCCACGAGGGCGTCCGCCGGTCGGCCTGCCTGCACCGCGGGCAGCGCCACGACGTCGCCGTGCTGTCCCTGCTCCGCCACGAGTGGGAGGCACTGGACCGCCCGCGATCCTGGGACGTCTGAACGGAGCCCGGCGACCGACCCGGCGTCATCCCCGGCGGACCACGACGGGGCGGGCGCACCGAAGTGCACCCGCCCCGTCCGGTTTCGATGTGAACACCGAGCCGTCGCCCCAGGCCTGATGACGACGTGTCAGCCGCGCGTGGCCATCGCGCGCAGGAAGAACGTCAGGTTGGCCGGGCGCTCCGCGAGGCGCCGCATGAAGTAGCCGTACCACTCCTGCCCGTACGGGAGGTAGACCCGCATGGTGTTGCCCTCGGCGGCGAGGCGCAGCTGCTCCTCGGGGCGGATGCCGTAGAGCATCTGGTACTCGAAGCTGTCCGCCTTGCGGCCGCTCCACTCGGCGAGCTGGCCGGCGATCTTGATCATGTTGGGGTCGTGCGAGGCCACCATGGGGTAACCCTCGCCCGCCATCAGGACCTTGAGGGCGCGGACGTACGCGAGGTCGACCTCGCGCTTGCCCTGGAAGGCCACCGACTCGGGCTCCTTGTAGGCGCCCTTGCAGAGCCGCACGCGCGAGCCCGCGGCCGCGAACTCGCGGCAGTCGTCCTCGGTGCGCCGCAGGTAGGCCTGCAGCACGACGCCCAACCACGGGAAGTCGGCGCGCAGTTCGCGGGCGATGGCGAGGGTGGAGTCGGTGGTGGTGTGGTCCTCCATGTCCAGGGTGACCGTGGTGCCGGCGTCGGCGGCCGCCGCGCAGATCCGGCGGGCGTTCTCCAGGGCGATCTTCTCGCCGTCCACCGGGAGGAACTGGCCGACCGCGGAGAGCTTGAC
Organism: Kitasatospora sp. NPDC057223; assembly: GCF_042669755.1. NCBI lineage: Bacteria > Bacillati > Actinomycetota > Actinomycetes > Kitasatosporales > Streptomycetaceae > Kitasatospora > Kitasatospora sp. NPDC057223. The sequence continues at coordinate 15,281 of NZ_JBHUWW010000088.1, forward strand.
CGAGACCTCGGCGTCGGCCGCGAGGCCGGTGTCCTTGAGGGCGGTCAGCAGGTGCTCGTACGCCTCGGCGGTGCCGGCGGCCTGCTCGGCGTCCTTGGTGTCCTCGCCGAGGTGGTCCAGGGTGACCCTGCGGCCGGTGGCGGCGAGTTCGTCGCAGGCGGTGACGGCGTCGTCCAGCAGCTCACCGGCGACGAAGCGCTCGACGATGGCGTGGGTCGGGGGGAACTTCTCGACGACGGTGCGCACCTGCGGGGAGCGGGACGCGGCGAGGAGGGCGGAACGGAGCATCGGTACTCCTGGAGCTGAATCTTCGGACGGCGGTGGGAAGGGGGCGGGGCGGCGGCGGGAGGGTGGGGCCGCCGCCCCGGGGAGGGTGGCTCAGCCCATGTGCGGGTAGCGGTAGTCCGTCGGCGGGACGAAGGTCTCCTTGACGGAGCGGGTCGACGTCCAGCGGGTGAGGTTCTGCTTGGCGCCGGCCTTGTCGTTGGTGCCGGAGGCGCGGCCGCCGCCGAAGGGCTGCTGGCCGACGACGGCGCCGGTCGGCTTGTCGTTGATGTAGAAGTTGCCGGCCGCGAAGCGCAGCCTGTGCATGGCGTCCTGGGCGGCCGCGCGGTCCTGGGCGATGATCGCGCCGGTCAGGCCGTACGGGGAGGCCGACTCCATCTGCGCGAGCATCTCGTCGTACGTGTCGTCCTCGTAGACGTGCACGGCGAGGATCGGACCGAAGTACTCGTCACGGAAGTACTCGGACGCCGGGTCCGAGCAGACCAGCACGGTCGGACGGACGAAGTAGCCCACCGAGTCGTCGTACGTGCCGCCGGCCAGCACCTCGACCGACGGGTCGGCCTGGGCGCGGTCGATCGCGGCCTTGTTCTTCGCGAAGGCCCGCTCGTCGATCACGGCGCTCATGAAGTTCGACAGGTCGCTGACGTCGCCCATCGTGAGGCCCTCGACCTCGGCGCGGAACTCGTCCTTCAGACCGGCCCAGAGGGACGCCGGGACGTAGGCGCGCGACAGGGCCGAACACTTCTGGCCCTGGAACTCGAACGCGCCACGGGTCATCGCGGTGCGCAGCACGTCCGGGTGCGCGGACGGGTGGGCGACCAGGAAGTCCTTGCCGCCGGTCTCGCCGACGATGCGCGGGTAGGTGCGGTAGCCCGCGATGTTCTCGCCCACCGACCGCCACAGGTGCTGGAAGGTCGCGGTCGAGCCGGTGAAGTGGATGCCGGCCAGCGAGGGGTGCTTCAGCGCGACCTCGGAGACGGCCAGGCCGTCGCCGGTCACCATGTTGATGACGCCCTTGGGCAGGCCCGCCGCCTCCAGCAGCTGCATCAGCAGGTGCGCGGAGAACTGCTGGGTGGGGGACGGCTTCCAGAGCACCACGTTGCCCATCAGCGCCGGGGCGGTCGGCAGGTTGCCGGCGATGGCGGTGAAGTTGAACGGGGTGATCGCGTAGACGAAGCCTTCCAGCGGGCGGTGGTCGCTGCGGTTCCACACGCCGTCGGAGGAGATCGGCTGCTCGGCCAGGATCTGCCGGGCGAAGTGCACGTTGAAGCGCAGGAAGTCGACCAGCTCGCAGGGGGTGTCGATCTCGGCCTGCTGCGCGGTCTTGGACTGGCCGAGCATGGTGGCGGCGGCCAGCGTCTCGCGCCAGGGCCCGGCCAGCAGGTCGGCGGCCTTGAGGAAGATCGCGGCGCGGGAGTCGAAGGAGAGCGCCTGCCACGCCGGAGCGGCGGCGAGTGCGGTGTCGACGGCGTCCTGCGCGTCCTCGCGGGTGGCGTTGCGCAGGGTGCCGAGCCTGGCCGCGTGGTTGTGCGGCTGGACGACGTGGATCTCGGCGCCGCCGCCCATCCGGCGCTCACCGTTGATCGTCATGGTCAGCTGGACCGGCTCCTGGCCGCCCAGCTCCTTCAGCTTCGCCTCCAGGCGGGCCCGTTCGGGGCTGCCGGGGGCGTAGCTGCGGACCGGCTCGTTCACCGGCGCGGGGACCTGGGTCACAGCATCCATGGCGCGCGCTCTCCTTCGGGTCATGGTGGGCACCGGCGTGGATCGCACACCGGCCATGACCGAACGCTATGCCGCCGGACGCCTCCACTTGATTGGCCGGGCGGCCGAAGTCATCCGTACGGCGTTGTCCGATCGGACGAAGGGCCCCGCCGGGCGCCCGGGGCGTTCCCGTCGAGCCCCGGCCCTGCCCCACGGGCTAAGGTCGTCGGTACGCCGTTGTCCGGTCCGACAACGCCGGCCGGGAGCGAGGAGGCCCAGGTGACCCTGCCAGGCCCGAGCACCGGGATCCCGCTGCGCCGGCTGCTGATGGCGCTCGGCGAGCCGCTGGTCGAGCTCCAGGCCGCCCCCGCCGGGCTGGACGTGCCCGTCCGCGACGTCGCCATCCTCGACCCGGAGGACCCGGCCACCGCCGCCCCCGGCGAACTCGTCCTCGCGATCGGCGCCCGCGGCCGCGCCGCACTGCCCGCCCTGCGCGCCGCCGGCCGGGCCGGTGCGGCCGCCGTCGCCGTGAAGCTGGACGCCCCCGGCCAGGCCGACGCCCTGCGCGAGGCCGCCGCCGAGGCCGGTGTGGCACTGCTCTCCGTCCGCCGCGAGACCCGCTGGGAGCAGCTGGACTCCCTGGCCCGGGCGATCATCTCCGGCCCGGACGCACCCGACACCGCCGAGCCGAACGCCGGGGACCTCTTCTCGCTCGCCCAGACCGTCGCCGTGCTGACCGGCGGCATCGTGTCCATCGAGGACACCTCCAGCCGCGTCCTCGCCTACTCCCGGTCCTCCGACTCCGACGAGGTGGACGACCTGCGGCGGCTCTCCATCCTCGGCCGGCAGGGCCCGGAGCCGTACCTCGCCAAGCTCCGCGAGTGGGGTGTCTTCCAGCAGCTGCGGGCCTCGGACGGCGTGGTCGCGGTCGACCCGCACCCCGATCTGGGCATCCGGCGGCGCCTCGCGATCGGCATCCGCGCGGGCGCCCAGCCGCTGGGCACCATCTGGGTCCAGGAGAGCGCGCAGCCGCTCGCGCCGCTCGCCGAGCAGGCGCTGGTCGGCGCGGCCCGGGTGGCGGCCTCGCAGCTGGTCCGCCGGCGCCGGGAGGTGTCCGCCGACGTCCGGCTCACCCAGACCCTGCTGACCGGCCTGCTGGAGGGCTCGACGGGGCCGCAGTCGCTGGCCACCCACCTGGGCCTGGACCTGCGCCGCCCCGCCACCGTCCTCGCGTACGCCGCCGGATCCCCCTCGGAGGGCTCCGACCTGGAGCTGACCCGGGCCGAGGTGACCGGCCTGATCTCCGTGCACACCGCCGCCCGGCACCGCGGCGCGCTGCTCGCACCGGTCGAGTCCCGGGTCTACGTCCTGCTGCCGGACCTGCCCGCCGGACTGCCGGTGGCCACCGTCCGCAGCTGGGCCCAGGAGGTGGTGCAGGCCGCCCGGGACCACCTCGGGGTGCCGCTGCGGGCGGCCATCGGCGGCACCGTCGACGGCCTGGCCGCCGTCCCCGGCTCCCGGGCGCAGGCCGACCGGATCCTGGACGCGATGCAGCGCGGCGGGGTCGACCTGGAGGTCGCGGCACTGATCGACGTCCAGGCGCAGGTGCTGGTCAGCGAGATGCTGGCGCTGCTCCAGGAGCGGACGGGGCTGCGCGACCCCCGGCTGACGGCCCTCACCGCGTACGACCGGCGCCACCGCACCCGGCTGGCCGAGTCGGTGCTGGCCTGGCTGGACGCGCTGGGCGAGGTGCGGGTCGCGGCCGAGGCGCTGCACATCCACCCCAACACCCTGCGCTACCGGGTGCGGCGGGCCGAGCAGCTGACCGGGATCGACCTGGCCCAGCCGCAGCAGCGGCTGCTCGCGATGCTCCAGCTCCGGCTGCCCGCCGAGGACTGACGGCGGGAGCCGGGGGAACGCGGAACGGCCCGCCGGAGCACTCCCGGCAGGCCGTCCGTCGTCAGCGGGCGGGTCAGGCGCCGTAGCCCTGGCCGCGCTTGTGCTCGTTCAGCCGGTGCCACGGGCCGGTGATGGCGAGCTGGATGCCCGGCACCTGGATGTTGGCGAACAGCGTCTTGCCGTCGTCCGAGAAGGTGACGCCGGTGAACTCGCTGAACTCCGGCTTGGCCTCGGTGCCGATGTTCAGGTCGTTGCGCGCGATCGGGTAGACGAGGCCGTCCTCGGTGGCGCCGAAGAGGTGGCTGACGCCCTCGCCGTCCTCGGCGATCACGATGCCGCCGTACGGCGAGACCGTGATGTTGTCCGGGCCGTCGTAGTTGTCGTGGTCGCCGAGCACGTCGGTGTTCACGCCGAGCAGCACCTTGAGGGTGATGGTGCGGCGGGTCGGGTTGTAGAACCAGACCTGGCCGTCGTGCTGGACCGGGCTCTCCGAGCGGGCGAAGCTGGAGACGAAGTAGAAGCCGCCGTCACCCCACCACATGCCCTCCAGCTTGCGGGCGCGGGTGACCTCGCCGTCCTTGAACTGCTTGCGGATGGAGACGGTCTGCGCGTCACGCTCCTGGACCTGGACCCAGTCGACGCCGTAGACGGTGCCGACCTGGGTGGCGCGGGAGAGGTCGTCGACGAGCTTGCCCTGCGAGTCGAAGACCTTGAAGGCCTCCAGCACGCCGGCGTCGGCGGCGAGCGAGCGCAGCTTGTAGCGGCCGTGCTTGAAGCCGGCCGGCGGGGTCCAGCGGAAGAGCAGCCCGTTGGGGTTGGACGCGTCCTCGGTCAGGTAGGCGTGGCCGCGCTTCGGGTCGACGACGACGGCCTCGTGCGCGAAGCGGCCGAACGCCTTGACCGGCTGCGGGTTGAGGTTGTACTCGTCGTCGAACGGGTCGACCTCGAAGATGTAGCCGTGGTCCTTGGTGAAGCCGTTCTTGCCGGCCTTGTCCTCGGTCTCCTCGCCCGACAGCCAGGTGCCCCACGGGGAGACGCCGCCGGCGCAGTTGGTCGCGGTGCCGGCGATGCCGACCCACTGCTCGACCTTGCCGTTGGCGTGGGCGTGCACGATGGTGCAGCCGCCGGCCGCGCCCGGGTCGTAGACGTGACCCTCGGTCAGCGGCACCGGGTTCGGCCAGTTGGCGCGCGCGCCGCCCAGCTCGTGGTTGACGACCAGCAGGTTGCCGCCGCGCTCGTCCTCGAAGGCGGACGTGCCGTCGTGGTTGCTCGGCGTGAACTCGCCGGTCTTCAGCTTGGTGACACCGGCGCGGTTGACCACGGTGTACTTGAAGCCCTTGGGGAGCGCCAGCAGGTTGGCCGGGTCGGCGACCAGCGGGCCGTAGCCGACGGCGGCACGGGCGGCGTCAGGGGTCTCGGCAGCCTGCGCCGTGCCGCCGGCGGGGGCGGCGATCGCACCGGGGGCGGTGGCGAGGGCCTCCGCGCTGCCGGCGATCAGCACGCCGGCGCCGACGAGGGTCGAACGGTTGACGAAGTCCCGGCGGGACAGCGACATGGCAGTCACTCCTGAGGAAAGTGGGCCGCCCGCCCGGGCGAGGATTCCGGTGCGCAGCGGGCTGGGTGCCGGTCCCGAAGGCCGACGACGAGCAGACTGTGCTGTCCAGGTGAACCCCACGTGAATCCGGCACCTCGCCAGAGTGGTGATTTGCCGACCGTATCCGAATACATGACCATCACTTTGCCCCACGACCGGATATCGCCGGCGTCCTGCCGCGCCGTCAGCGCACCGAGCGCTCCAGGCGCCACTGCTCCCAGGCCGACAGCCAGACCTGCTCGCCCAGCCTCCGGACCGAGCCGGTGCTGCGCTCCTCGTCGTCCGCGCCGCCCGGCGGCCGGCCCGTCCAGAGCTGTTCCCAGGCCCGCTGGGCGGGCAGGCTGGACACCTCGCTCGCGAAGACGGTGTAGCGGATGACCTCCTCCACCGCGTCCCGGCCGTCCGGGGTGCCGACCACCCAGTCGGTGTTCTGGGCCAGCCGGTTCAGGTGGTTGACCATCGCGGTCACCGCCTCGCCGGCCTCCTCCCGGGTCTCCGAGGCCAGCTTCATCTGCTGGCGCACGGCGGCCTCCCAGCGGACGGCGCCGGTGTCGCCGCGCAGCCGGCGGGGCAGCCGCGGGGTGCGCCGGGCCCGGACCTGCGCCTCGATCGCGAGGGACTCGGCGATGCTGTGCTCGACCAGCACCCGGTGCGCCTCCAGCCCGGCGACGGGGGCGAGTTCGCGCTCCTCGACGGGCACCTGCCGGCCGCGCCGGGCGGCGAGCTGGCGCATCAGGTCGGTGCGGCCGAGGATGTAGCGCTCGAAGTCCTCGATCCGGGTGAGTTCCACACCGCCGGGCGGCACGCCGCGGCCGCAGACCGTCACGGTCAGCCCGTCGACCCGCAGCCGGCCGGCCCAGACGGCGCCGGGCTCGCGGTCCGCGGCGCTCTCGGGGCGGCGGTCCTCGTGGATCTGCACCGCCCTGGGCTCGCCCTCGACGGTGATCCACTCGCGCAGCGCCCGGACCTTGCCGGGGCCGTCGCCCTCGTCGATGCCGAGCTGCTCGTAGACGCGGTCGCGCTCGTCCTCGACCACGTCCTCCAGCTCGGGCAGCGCCTCGATGCGCTCGGCGCCGGGCCGGTAGGTGCGCACGCTGACGTACGGGCCCTCGACGGACGTCCAGTCACCGGAGCGCACCTCCACCCAGCTGAGTTCGCCGTTGCAGCTCTCGAAGGCGGCGAGGGCGTCGCTGTCGACGGGCCCGCTGTCCAGGTGCGTACCGGCCTGCGGGGGCGTGCTCCCGTCCGTGCGCGCCGGGCCGACGCGGAGTGCGCCCGCCGGCTGCGCTGCCCGCTCCACCCCGTAGACGGGGAAGTCCACCTCGGCGATCGTCCGACGGGAGAACGCCTCCTGGCCGGCGTAGAGGTCGTCCGGATCCTGGGGCCTGCTCCCGCTCTCTCTCATCATGCTCTGCCGCACCCCCGCGTACTCGCCGTGCTCACCCGTTGCCTCCGTCCGCCGTCCGCGGGCCGGGCTTCGGAGCGCCGCCCGCGCGGCGTCCGCCCAACGATACGACGGCCCGACCTGCTGAGCCATCAGCTTCCCTCGTACGGTTGCCAGATCGGCGACCCGGCCACGTCCGGCCCGCCGTGTCAGTAGCCTTGCCTACGCTGGGCGCCATGACAGCAACCGACGAGTTCCCGGCCCGCATCAGCATCGTCACCCTCGGGGTGTCCGACCTGGGGCGCAGCGCCGGTTTCTACGAGCGGCTCGGCTGGCGCCGCTCGTCCGTGTCCAGCCCCGAGATCATCTGGTTCCGCACCGCCGACTCCGTGCTCGGCCTCTTCCCGTACGAGGCGCTGGCCGCCGACGCGGGCATCCCGGCCACCGGTGAGCCGTCCTTCCGAGGAGTGACCCTGGCCGTAAACCTGGAGTCACCCGAAAAGGTCGACGGCGCGCTGCGGGTGGCCGTCGAGGCCGGTGCCACGGTGGTCAAGCCGCCGGCGGCGACCTCCTGGGGCGGCTACTCCGGCTACTTCGAGGACCCGGACGGCCACCTGTGGGAGCTCGCCCACAACCCGTTCTTCCCCTTCACCGGGGCCGGCCAGCTGGATCTGCCCTAGCCGGCCCCACCGCAGCAGTGCCCTAGTTCTTCGAGCGCGCCTTGAACGAGGCCTTGCGGGCCTCCTTGGCGACCTTCCGGTCCAGGTGCAGCTCCCCGACCGCGTCCAGGACGTCCGCCGTTGCCGGGTGGTCGACCCGCCACAGCTCGCCGAAGTAGCTGGCGGGGTTGTCGGTCACCGGCAGCCCCGCGATCAGCTCGCGCAGCGTTCCGGCGTCGCCGGCGCTGTCGATCAGGTGGGCCGCGAAGGTGTCGACCACCAGCCAGAGCGCCATCGGGCGCTCCGGGGCCGGTACGTCCGGGACACCCAGGCCGGTCAGGAAGGCCCGTGCGCCGCCGCCCAGCTCCGGGTCGTCGAACACCTCGCGGGCGGCGGGCTCGGACGGCCGGCCCAGCTCCTCCATGGCCACCCAGCAGAGCAGCCGCCGCAGCGGGGCGTACGCATCACTGCCGCGCGCCGCGTCCAGCAGTTCACGCGCCGCCTGGACGGGCTCGCGCCCCTTCACCCACTCGCGGATCTCCTCCTCGGGCAGCACGTTGGACGACTCGGAGACGGCGCTCAGCAGCTCCGCCGCGTCGCCCTGGGCGAGCTCACCGATGAGCGGGGCGTCGTACCCGTCCTCCAGCAGCCACTGCCGGACGGCGTACACGCCGAGCGGCGTCAGCCGGACGAGGCCGAAGCGGGCCGACTCCTCGTCGTCCAGCGGCTCGTCGGCGGCCGGGGGCGCCGCCGCCGTGTCCTCCTCCTCGTCGAAGAGGTCGGGGTCGATCGGGCGGTAGTCGAGCAGGCCGAGTTCGGCGAGGTCGGCGAGCATCGGGTCCAGCGAGACCATCACATCGGTGATGTCCCCGAGCAGGGCCTCGCTCGGCTCCTCCCCCTCGGGGACGACCAGCAGCGCGGCCAGCACACCCAGCGGCACGGTCTCGTCGTCGGGCTCGGCGAAGGCCGTGGTCTCGTAGAGCACCTGGAGCGCCTCGTCGAGCAGCTCGGCGGCCTCGTCGCGGGCCTCCTCGACCTCGGCCAGCCGGGCCTCGGCCGCCTCCGCCTCCTCGTCCGTGCGGTCGGCGTCCCCGCCGTCCTCGTCCTCGGCGGGCAGCGAGTCGGCCTCGGCCGCGAGCTCGCGGACGATCCCGGCGGCGGTCAGCCACAGCTCCAGGACGGTCTCCGGATCGCCCTCCTCGGCGGGCTCCAGATCCGGTCCGGGGATGGCCACGTGCTCGCCGGCCGCGGTGGTGCCGATCTCGACCAGGTCCAGGTCGCAGGCCAGCGACCAGGCCCGCATGGCCTCGATCACGGCCTCCTCGGCGACCTCGTCCGCGTCGGTGTCGCCGTCGGCGCCCGGGGCGCCGGCCGCGCCCGGGGCCGGGACGAGGCCCAGCAGCCGGGCGGCCGGTTCGCGGTCGGCCTCGGTCAGGTCGCCGAACTCGTCCACCGGGCGGTGCGGGGCGACCCAGCGGGCCAGCTTCAGCGCGTGGGCCAACAGCGGGACGGCCAGCGCCTGCCCGGCCAGCACCTCCTCCGACGGCAGCCGGATCGGGGGCACCAGCACCGCGGCGTCGTCGAGGTCCTCGTCGTCCGTCCCGTGCGCGGCGAAGGCCCCGTAGAGGTCCTCCAGGGCGAAGTCGGCCGGGAGCAGGCTCTCGGCGGGGCGCTCGCCGGGCCCGGTCGCCGACGGATTGTCAGAATTACTGCGGCGTCGTCCGGCCATGGTGTGCGCGTTCTCCCTACAGAGACCTGTCAGCCAAGCGGTGCACGGAGTGAGCGCCGTGTACCGGCCTACTGGCTCAGCGTATCTGCCGGGCCGCACTGATGCCCCGCCGCCCGGGGCGCGCGCCGCGGCGTGCGCCGAGCACGTATCCTTCGACGAGCGCTGCGCACAACCCCGCGCGCGCCCCGGGCGACGAAGCCCACCGCAGTCACCACAGCCCAGCACACCCGCTCCGCCAGGGAGCCCCGCACCGAGGCCACCACCAGAGCGCCGCAGGACGGGCGCATCGGCACACCCCGCCGACCCATGGTGGTGCCCGGCCACAGGAGACCCCTGACCATGGCGGACCTCTTCCCTGCCGGCTCCGGCCTGCCCTCCTCGCCCTTCTCCGGGCGGCAGAGCGGCGGCCGCCGGCTCTCGGAGGCCTTGCTCCCGCCGGAGCTCGCCCCGCGCACTCAGCTCCGGCTCGCCGCCGTCAGCCGCTGGAACGCCGTCCGCGGCATCCGCGTCGGCCTCTGCGGTGCCGCACTCCTGCTCCTGCTGATCGGCGCCAACCTGGCCACCCCGATCTACCCCTACCTGCAGCAGCGCCTCGGCCTGACCCCGCTGGACACCACGGTGCTGTTCACCGTGTACGTCTTCGCGCTGGTGCCCGTCCTCGCCGCCGTCGGCCACTGGTCCGACCTGCTCGGACGGCGCGCGCTGATCCTGCCCGCCGTGGCGCTGGCCGCCGTCGGGGACGCCGTCTTCGCCACCGCCGGCAGCTTCTGGCAGCTCGCCGCCGGGCGCGCCGTCCAGGGCGTCGCCGTGGGCCTGTCCACCGGCGCCGCCGGGGCCGCCCTCGGCGACCTGCTGCCCGACCGCCCGACCCTGGCCGCCAAGCTCACCCTCGCCTGCTCGGCGGGCGGCGTCGCGATCGGCCCGGTCGTCGGCGCCACCCTGTCCGGCGGTACGAACCCGCTGCTCACGCCGTTCCTGGTGCACGCCGTCGCGCTGCTGGCGCTGTGCGTGCCGCTCGCCCTGGTGCACCCCCGGATGCCCGGACGCCGCCGCCCCCCGGCCTCCCCGCCGCGCATCACCACCCCCGCCCACCTGCGCCCCCGCCGGCTCGCGCTGCCCGCGCGCGGGCGCCGGGAGTTCCTGCTCGCCGCCGGGGCCGGGTTCGTCTCGTACGCGGTCTTCGGCGTCTACCTCAGCCTGGCGCCCGCGTTCTCCGCGAAGCTGCTGCACACCGACTCGCACCTGACCGGCGCGGTGGTCGCGGCCCTGCTGCTCGGCTCCTCGGCCGCCGTGCAGCTGCTCGTCCCGCCGACCTCGGACCGGCTGGTGATCGCCCTCGGCATGACCGGCCTGGCCGCCGGCCTCGCGCTGGTCGTCACCGCGCAGTACACCGGGACGCCGGCCCTGATGTTCATCGGCAGCGTGCTCGGCGGCGCCTGCCAGGGCGTCGCCTTCCGCTCGCTGTTCACCGGCGCGGTCGCCGCGATGGACCCGGAGCGCCGGGGCAGCGAGCTGAGCACCCTGTGGGTGATCGTCTACCTGGGCAGCTCCCTGCCGATCGTCGCGGTCGGCGCCCTCACCCAGCACTACGGCCTGCTGCCCGCCGTCAGCGGCTTCGCCGCCGTGGCAGGACTGGCCTGCGTGGCCCTCGCCGCGGGCGTCCTGCGCCGGGGCCGCGGACCGGCCTGACCGAAGACGCCGGCCCGGGCGACAGAACCTTCCGCCCGGGCCGAGGAGTCAGAAGGGTGTGAAACGAAAACAGAGACAGAGCCTGGACGCCGATTTCAGCGCGTTCGTGGTGTCGAAGGGGCGGCAGCTCGTCCGGCTGGCCGAGCTGCTGACCGGTGATCCGCACCGGGCGGCCGACCTCGTGCAGTCCGCATTGGAGCGGGCGTACCCGCAGTGGCACCGGATCACGGCCGACGATCCCACCGCATACGTCCGGCGCATCGTGGTCAACCAGCACCGCGACTGGTGGCGACGCCTGCGCAACCGCGAACTGCCCTCCGAGCTGAGGCTGGAGGAGGCCGACCCCGAGGACATGACCGAACGGCATGCCCAGCGCAGCCTCGTCCTCGGTGCGCTTGCCCGGTTGACGGTACGGGAGCGCACGGTCGTCGTGCTGCGCTACTACGGCGACCTGAGCGAGGCCCAGATCGCCGCCGAACTGGGCATCGCACTCGGCACGGTCAAGAGCACCCTGCACCGGGCCCTGGCCAAACTGCGCGCCTTTCCGGACCTCCTCGGCCGCCTCCCGTCCGAGAGCGCCGATCCCTGTACCAAGAGCGAGGTGAGCGTATGAGCTTCGACAAGCAGCTCGGTGAGCTGCTGGACTACGAGGACACCGACCGGGCCGGGATCGACCCGGCCGTGGTCATCCGCCGGGCCCGGCGCAGACGCACCCGGCGGACGGTGGCGGCCGCAGCCGCCACGCTGGTGGTCGCGGTGGCGGCCGCCGTCACCGTCGACGCCCACGGGCCCGCCGGCCGGCAGTCGCCGCTGACCGTCGCGGCGCCACCGGCCACCGCCGCAGCGTCCCCCTCCCAGAAGAGCCCGCCCTCGCCCTCCGCCACGCATGCGACCGCGCTCTCCCCGGTACGGGCCGTCGCACCCGGGGAGCGGTTCACGGTCTACGACGGCCTGGAGATGTGGGTCACCGCCACGGAGAAGTGCACCTCCACACAGGAGCCCGGCTCCGAGCCGAGCACCGACTGCCGGGACTCCGACAGCGACAACCTGCAGGGGCCCGCCGCCGGCCGCCGGGACCGGCCGCCGATCCTCGCCGGCCAGTCGGCCTGGCTCCATGGCGAACATGCGCTGTTCACCGGCATCTACCTCGGCCGGACGCCGCCGGCCCGGATCGTGGCGACCGATCGCGGGGTCGAGACCCTGGCCACGATCGTGACCACGCCGGGCATGGACGGCTGGGTGGCGTACTACTTCGTACTGCCGGACAGCCAGCCCGGCACGGCCCCGCCGACCCCGCAGTCCCGGCCCTCGACGATCGCGTTCACGGCCTACGACGCCGAGGGCCGGCTGCTCGCCGGGCTGTGAGTCCGTCCCCGGCCCGCCGGGGGCGGACACGACACTGCCGCGTGGACCAGGAGGTCCACGCGGCAGTGTCGTACGGTGCTGTGTCCGGCTCTCAGACGTTGAAGCCGAGCGCGCGGAGCTGGTCGCGGCCGTCGTCGGTGATCTTGTCCGGGCCCCACGGCGGCATCCAGACCCAGTTGATCCGCAGGTCCTGGACGAGGCCGTCGGTGGCGGTCTTCGCCTGGTCCTCGATGACGTCGGTCAGCGGGCAGGCCGCCGAGGTGAGCGTCATGTCGATGGTGGCCACGTCGGACTCGTCGATGTGGATGCCGTAGATCAGGCCCAGGTTGACCACGTCGATGCCCAGCTCGGGGTCGACGACGTCCATCAGGGCCTCGGTGAGGTCCTCGACGGAGACGGTGCCCGCGGTGGTGCCGACGATGACGGTCGGGCCCTCGGTCGACACGGCCTGGGTGGGTACGGCCTCGGCAGCCGGGGAGGCCTCTTCCGGGGCAGTGGTGCTGGTCTCGGTGTCGCTCATACGTGTGTCCTCCTCTTCTGCTTCAGTCGTTGACGGCGGGGTGCTGGGCGAGTGCCTGGGCGGTGGCGTCCTTCCAGGCCATCCAGCTCAGCAATGCGCACTTCACCCGGGCCGGGTACTTGGAGACGCCGGCGAACGCGACCGCGTCCTCCAGCACCTCCTCGTCGCCCTCGCCCTGGCCCTTGCTCTGCATCAGCGCGAGGAAGGCCTCCTGGATGGCCTGGCCCTCGCCGACGCTCTTGCCGACCACCAGGTCGTTCAGCACCGAGGCGCTGGCCTGGCTGATCGAGCAGCCCTGGGACTCGTAGCTGATGTCCGCGACGGTCGAGCCGTCGAGCCGGACGCGCAGGGTGATCTCGTCACCGCAGGTCGGGTTGACGTGGTGCACCTCGGCGTCGCCGTCGCGCAGCCCCTTGCCGTGGGGGTTGCGGTAGTGGTCCAGGATGATCTCCTGGTACATGGAGTCGAGCTTCATGCCCGCGGCTCCCTTCCGATGCCTCAGCCGAAGAAGTTCCGGACGTGGTGCAGGCCGTCGATGAGCGCATCGACATCGGCCGGCGTCGAGTACAGGTAGAACGACGCCCGCGTGGTCGCCGGAATTCCGTACCGCAGGCAGACCGGCCGCGCGCAGTGGTGGCCGACGCGCACGGCGATGCCCTGCTCGTCCAGCACCTGGCCCACGTCGTGCGGGTGGATGTCGCCCAGCACGAAGGAGATCGCCGCACCGCGGTCGACCGCCGTACGGGGGCCGATGATCCGCAGGTCCGGGACCTCCAGCAGCCGCTCGACGGCGTACTCGGTGATCGCGTGCTCGTGCTCGGCGATGCGGTCCATGCCGATCGCCGACAGGTAGTCGATGGCCGCGCCGAGACCGACCGCCTGCGCGATCGGCGGGGTGCCCGCCTCGAACTTGTGCGGCGCCGGGGCGTAGGTGGACGAGCCCATCGTGACGGTCTCGATCATCTCGCCGCCGCCGAGGAACGGCGGGAGGTCCTCCAGGAGCTCCTGCCGGCCCCAGAGCACGCCGATGCCGGTCGGGCCGAGCATCTTGTGGCCGGTGAAGGCGACGAAGTCGGCCTCCAGCGCCTGGACGTCCACGACCATGTGCGGGGCCGCCTGCGAGGCGTCGATCAGCACCAGGGCGCCGACCGCCTGGGCGCGGCGGACGATCGCCTCGACCGGGTTGACGGTGCCCAGCAGGTTGGAGACCAGCGTGAAGGAGACGATCTTCGTCTGCTCGGTGATCAGCTCGTCCAGGTTGGACAGGTCGAGCCGGCCCTCGTCGGTGAGGCCGAACCACTTCAGCTTCGCGCCGGTGCGCTGCGAGAGCAGCTGCCACGGCACGATGTTGGAGTGGTGCTCCATCTCCGTGATGACGATCTCGGCGTCCGCGTCGACCCGGTAGGGCTCGTCGGCCCAGCCGAGCATGTTGGCGACCAGGTTGAGTGACTCCGAGGCGTTCTTGGTGAAGATCACCTCGTCCCGGCTCGGCGCGTTGATGAACGCGGCGACCTTGTCACGCGCACCCTCGTAGAGCGCCGTGGCCTCCTCGGCCAGGACGTGGACACCCCGGTGCACGTTGGCGTTGTGCCGCTCGTAGTAAGCGTTCAGCGCGTCCAGCACCTGCCGGGGCTTCTGCGAGGTGGCCGCGTTGTCGAGGTAGACGAGCGGCTTGCCGTCGTGCAGCACGCGCTGCAGGATCGGGAAGTCCTTGCGGATCGCGTCGCCGAACTCCTGAGCCGCGGCCAGCGGACCGGTCAGCGCACGCGCCGAGCCAGAATCGATTGTCACTCGGAAGCGCCACCCTTCACGTAGGACGCGTAGCCCTCGTTCTCCAGCTTGTCGGCCAGCTCCGCGCCGCCGGACTCGACGATGCGGCCGGCCGAGAAGACGTGGACGTAGTCCGGCTTGATGTACTTGAGGATGCGGGTGTAGTGCGTCACCAGCAGGGTGCCGACCTCGCCGGAGGAGGCGACCCGGTTGATGCCCTCGGAGACCTGGCGCAGCGCGTCGACGTCCAGGCCGGAGTCGGTCTCGTCGAGGATCGCGATCTTCGGCTTGAGCAGCTCCAGCTGGAGGATCTCGTGGCGCTTCTTCTCGCCGCCGGAGAAGCCCTCGTTGACGTTGCGCTCGGCGAAGGCCGGGTCCATGTGCAGAGCCGCCATGGCCTCCTTGACCTCCTTGACCCAGAGCCGCAGCTTGGGGGCCTCGCCGCGGACGGCCGTGGCCGCCGTGCGCAGGAAGTTGGAGACCGAGACGCCGGGGACCTCGACCGGGTACTGCATGGCGAGGAAGACGCCGGCGCGGGCGCGCTCGTCGACGGTCATGTCCAGCACGTTCTCGCCGTCCAGCAGCACCGAGCCGCTGGTGACGGTGTACTTCGGGTGACCGGCCAGCGAGTACGCGAGGGTCGACTTGCCGGAGCCGTTCGGACCCATGATCGCGTGGGTCTCGCCCTGCTTCACGGTGAGGTCGACGCCGCGGAGGATCTCGCGCGGGCCGGCCTCGGCCTCGACGGAGACGTGCAGGTCACGGATTTCAAGCGTTGCCATGGGGACTCAGGACTCCTGGTTGACGGAGACGAGCACATCGTCCCCTTCGATCTTTACGGGGTAGACAGGGACCGGCTTGGTCGCGGGCAGGCCCGAGGGCTTGCCGGAGCGCAGGTCGAAGCTGGAGCCGTGCAGCCAGCACTCGATCATGCAGTCCTCGACCTCGCCCTCGGAGAGCGACACGTTCGCGTGCGAGCAGATGTCGTTGATCGCGAACACCTCGCCCTCGGTGCGGACGATGGCGACCGGAACGCCGTTGAGCTCCACCCGCTTGGGCTCGTCCTCCGCGAGTTCGCCCAGCGAGCAGGCACGGAGAAAGCTCATCAGACGTTCGCTTCCAGCTCGGCTTCGATCTTCTCCAGCAGGTGGTCCTGGATCTCCGGGACACCGATCTGCTGGACCAGCTCGGCGAAGAAACCGCGGACCACCAGGCGCCGGGCCTCGTCGGCCGGGAGGCCGCGGGACTGCAGGTAGAAGAGCTGCTCGTCGTCGAAGCGGCCGGTCGCCGAGGCGTGGCCGGCGCCGACGATCTCGCCGGTCTCGATCTCCAGGTTCGGGATCGAGTCGACCCGGGCGCCGTCGGTGAGCACCAGGTTGCGGTTGAGCTCGTACGTGTCGGTGCCCTCGGCGGCGGCGCGGATCAGCACGTCGCCGACCCAGACCGCGTGCGCGTCCTTGCCCTGCAGGGCGCCCTTGTAGACCACGTTGGAGCGGCAGTGCGGGGTGTCGTGGTCGATGACCAGACGGTGCTCCAGGTGCTGCCCGGCGTCCGCGAAGTACAGGCCGAACAGCTCGGCCTCGCCGCCGGGGGCGGCGTAGGTGACGCGGGGGTGGATCCGGACGACGTCGCCGCCGAAGGTGACCACGACGGACTTGAACGAGGCGTCCCGGCCGACCAGGGCGGTCTGCTGGGCGGTGTGCACCGCTTCGCGGTCCCAGTCCTGGACGGACACGAAGGTGAGCTTCGCGCCGTCGCCGACCAGCAGCTCGACGTTGGCGGCGCGGGTGCCGGTGCCGGTGTGGTTGATCACCACGACGGCCTCGGCGAACGGCTTGACGTCGATCACGACGTGGGCGAAGCGGGTGCCGCCCTCGCCGTGCACGTCGATCCTCACCGGCTCGGTGAGGACCGCGTCCTTGGGGACGGTGACGACCAGCGCCTGCTCGAACGAGCTGTACGCCTGTGCGGCGACCCGGTCGACCGGCTTGCCGGCGAGGCCCAGGCGGGCGTCGTCGCGGCCGACGGTCTCGGCGGTGACGCCCTCCGGCAGGGCGAACTCGACCTTGTCCTGGCCGGTCGCGTTCGCGGCCGCGGTGCCGTCGTGCAGGCCGAGGAGGCGGTGCAGCGGGGTGAACCGCCAGTCCTCCTCGCGGCCGGTGGGCACCGGGAAGTCGTTCACGTCGAACGACGGCTTGACCGCGACGCGGGCGTCGATCGGCTGCTGGACGGTCGCGCGGCCGGTGCCGGGGCCGGCCAGCTGCTCGCCGGCGCCGGACGTGCCGACCTCGATGGACCCGGCGGTCGTGGAGCCGGTGCTGTTGTTGCTGTCAGCCATGGCTGTCGTGGTGCTCTCTTCCTGAAAGTTCTCGACTGGACTGCGTACGGCCGGTGTCAGCCGACGGAGCCTTCCATCTGCAGCTCGATCAGCCGGTTCAGCTCCAGCGCGTACTCCATCGGGAGCTCACGGGCGATCGGCTCGACGAAGCCGCGGACGATCATCGCCATCGCCTCGAACTCCGTCATGCCGCGGCTCATCAGGTAGAAGAGCTGGTCCTCGCTGACCTTGGAGACCGTCGCCTCGTGGCCCATCGACACGTCGTCCTCGCGGACGTCCACGTACGGGTAGGTGTCCGACCGGGAGATCGTGTCGACCAGCAGCGCGTCGCAGAGCACGTTGGACTTCGCGCCCTTGGAGCCCTCGCCGATCTCGATCAGACCGCGGTAGGACGTCCGGCCGCCGCCCCGGGCCACCGACTTGGAGACGATGTTGGAGGAGGTGTTCGGCGCCATGTGCACCATCTTGGCGCCGGCGTCCTGGTGCTGGCCCTCGCCCGCGAAGGCGATCGACAGCGTCTCGCCCTTGGCGTGCTCGCCCATCAGGTAGACGGCCGGGTACTTCATGGTGACCTTGGAGCCGATGTTGCCGTCGACCCACTCCATGGTCGCGCCCTCGTACGCCACGGCGCGCTTGGTGACCAGGTTGTAGACGTTGTTCGACCAGTTCTGGATCGTCGTGTAGCGGCAGCGGCCGCCCTTCTTCACGATGATCTCGACCACGGCGCTGTGCAGCGAGTCCGAGGAGTAGATCGGCGCGGTGCAGCCCTCGACGTAGTGGACGTAGGCGTCCTCGTCGACGATGATCAGCGTCCGCTCGAACTGGCCCATGTTCTCGGTGTTGATCCGGAAGTAGGCCTGCAGCGGGATCTCGACGTGCACGCCCTTCGGCACGTAGATGAACGAGCCGCCGGACCAGACCGCCGTGTTCAGCGCGGCGAACTTGTTGTCGCCGGCCGGGATGACGGTGCCGAAGTACTCGTGGAAGATCTCCGGGTGCTCCTTGAGCGCGGTGTCCGTGTCCATGAAGATCACACCCTGAGCCTCGAGCTCTTCGTTGATCTGGTGGTAGACCACCTCGGACTCGTACTGCGCGGCGACACCGGCGACCAGGCGCTGCTTCTCCGCCTCCGGGATGCCCAGCTTGTCGTACGTCGCCTTGATGTCGGCGGGCAGGTCCTCCCAGGACTCCGCCTGCTTCTCGGTCGAGCGCACGAAGTACTTGATGTTGTCGAAGTCGATGCCGGTCAGGTCGGAGCCCCAGGTCGGCATGGGCTTCTTGCCGAACAGCTTGAGGCCCTTGAGCCGCAGGTTCAGCATCCACTCGGTCTCGGACTTCTTCGAGGAGATGTCGCGGACGACCTCTTCGCTGAGGCCGCGCTTGGCCGCGGCACCGGCCGCGTCCGGGTCCGACCAGCCGTACTCGTAGGTGCCCAGGCCTTCGAGCTCCGGGTGCGAAACGATGTCAGTCATGCGAGGTCCCTCCGCGCGGACGCAGGTTCCGGATCAGTGGATGGCGTACCGGCAGTCGGCACTGCACCGGGCGCCTGCGGCTTCGCGGGCGACGGTGCGGCACCGGATGCCGGCACATAGGTGGTGCAGACCCCGTCGCCGTGGGCGATCGTGGCCAGCCGTTGTACGTGGGTGCCCAGCAGCTGGGAGAAGAACTCGGTCTCCGCCTCGCACAGCTGGGGGAACTGCTCGGCGATGTGCGCGACCGGGCAGTGGTGCTGGCAGAGCTGCGCGCCCGCCGGCGTCTTGGAACTCGCCGCGGGCGGCACCCGCCGCACGGTGGCAGCGTACCCGTCGGCGCTCAGCACCTGGGCGAGCGCCTCCGTGCGCTGGCCGGCCGAGGCCTGGTCCAGCGCGTCGAGGTACTTCTCGCCCTGCCTGCCGAAACGGGCCCGGGCGAAGGCGGTGACCGCCTCCTCGCCGGCCTTGCCGCCACCCACCGCGTCGGAGATCCAGCGCAGTGCGTCGGCGGCGAGCTGGTCGTACGCCTGGTAGAAGGCGTCCCGGCCGGAGTCGGTCAGACCGAAGACCCTGGCCGGACGGCCTCGGCCCCGGCTGCCGTAGACCCGCTGCTCGCGGGACTCGACCAGCCCGGCGGCCGCCAGGCTGTCGAGGTGGCGGCGGACGGCGGCGGCCGTGAGGCCGAGCCGGGTCGCCAGGTCGGCGGCGGAGGAGGGGCCGTGGTCGAGAATCGAACGGGCGACCCGGTCACGGGTGGCCCGATGGCCCTCCAGCAGCACCTCGGCCGCCGTTTCGGGCACGGCACAACCGGGGGCCGACTCGGCCTCCTGCTGCTGGTTCCGCTCCCGCATGTTTTTCACAACACCAGTGTTGCGTAATTACTTCCGGAACGACAAGCCGTGATCCACGCCTCACGGGTGGAATAAGTCACGCAGGTAAGCCTTACCTGACCTGGGAAAACGATCACGGAGGCGCCGTGCGGGCCGCCCGTGCGGGCCTCCTAGACTCGCCGGTATGCACGCAGACCCCGCCCGTCCGGAGCCGGCAGTCGAGATCACCGGACTGGTCAAGCACTACGGCGACAAACGAGCCGTGGACGGCCTCGACCTCGTCATCGCGCGCGGCGGCGTCACCGCCGTGCTCGGCCCCAACGGCGCCGGCAAGACCACCGCCGTCGAGACCTGCGAGGGCTACCGCCGCCCCGACGCGGGCACCGTCCGCGTCCTCGGCCTCGACCCGCAGGCGGACAGCGCGCGACTGCGCCCCCGGATCGGCGTGATGCTCCAGGCCGGCGGCGTGTACGCCGGAGCGCGCGCCGTCGAGATGCTCCAGCACACCGCCAGGCTGCACGCCGACCCGCTGGACGTCCCCGAACTCGTCGAGCGCCTCGGGCTCGGCTCCTGCGGCCGCACCACCTACCGCCGCCTCTCCGGCGGCCAGCAGCAGCGCCTCGCACTCGCCATGGCCGTCGTCGGCCGCCCCGAACTCGTCTTCCTGGACGAGCCCACCGCCGGCCTCGACCCGCAGGCCCGCCGGGCCACCTGGGACCTCGTCCGCGACCTGCGCAGGGACGGCGTCACCGTCGTCGTCACCACCCACCACATGGACGAGGCCGAACAGCTCGCCGACGACGTCGCGATCGTCGACCGCGGCCGGGTGATCGCCCGCGGCACCCCCGACGAGCTCTGCCGCGGCGGCGCCGAGGACAGCCTGCGCTTCGACGGCCCGGCCGGCCTCGACCTCGGCTCGCTGCTCAAGGTCCTGCCCGACGACGCCGCCGCCACCGAGACGGCCCCCGGCTCGTACCGGGTCGATGCGGCCGTCGACCCCCAGCTCCTCGCCACCGTCACCACCTGGTGCGCGGCCTCCGGCGTCCTGCCGGAACGGCTGACGGTGCAGCGCCGCAGCCTCGAAGACGTCTTCCTCGACCTGACCGGACGGGACCTCCGCTCGTGACCGACTACGCCCCCCGGCCCGGCGCGGCCCCGATCGGGCGGATGCTGCTCGCGCAGACCGCCTTCGAGACGAAGATGCTGCTGCGCAACGGCGAGCAGCTGCTGCTGACGGTCGTCATCCCGACCGTCCTGCTCGTCCTCTTCAGCTCCGTCGACATCGTCGCCGCCGACGGCCCCGGCAAGCGCGTCGACTTCCTCGCGCCCGGCCTGCTCGCGCTCGCCGTGATGTCCACCGCCTTCACCGGCCAGGCCATCGCCACCGGTTTCGAACGCCGCTACGGCGTCCTCAAGCGCCTCGGCGCCAGCCCGCTGCCCCGCTGGGCCCTGCTCGGCGCGAAGACCGGCTGCGTGCTGGTCACCGAGATCCTCCAGGTCGCCCTGCTCTCGGTGATCGCGCTCGCCCTCGGCTGGTCCCCGCACGGGCTCGCCACACCGCAGGGGGCGCTGGCGGTCGCCGCCCTGCTCGTACTCGGCACCGCCGCGTTCTCCGGCCTCGGCCTGCTGATGGCCGGCACCCTGCGCGCCGAGGCCACCCTGGCGGCCGCCAACCTGGTCTTCGTCCTGCTGCTGCTGGCCGGCGGCGTGGTCGTCCCGCTGTCCAGGTTCCCGTCGGCCGTCCGCGGCGTGCTGGAGCTCCTCCCGATCAGCGCCCTCTCGGACGGGCTGCGCTCCGTCCTCCAGCACGGCGCCGGCGTCCCCTGGTCGGACCTCGGCGTCCTCACCGCCTGGGCCGTGGTCGCACTCGCCGCGGCGGCGCGGTTCTTCCGCTGGGAGTAGCCGCCGGGTTCACATTACTCGTGCCGTCACGGACTTCCGGCGGTTCGCACCCCCTCGGGTAGGCTGGGCGTGTCCCCGCCGTCGGAGCGGGGCCCCGCGCCTGTGGCACAAG
>NZ_JBHUWW010000089.1:0-36492 GCF_042669755.1 Kitasatospora sp. NPDC057223
CGGCCGCGAACGGAGCGATCTTCGCCTCGGCCAGCGACCGCACCGCCTCACGGAGCATGTCGTGCTCCTCGGTGGTCCGGAAGAGATCGAAGTCCGCCCCTGCGCTGCCCGCCATGATGCCTCGCTCACCTAGTTAATTACCGTTAAGTAGATCCTAATTCTAGAGTTGGCCCCTGCCCAGCCCCGACGTGACGTGCACGACACCGGGGGCGTACGGAGCACGCCCCCGCGGGCGCGCTCAGGAGACGTCGGTGCCGAGCGTGTCGCCGGCCCGGTGGTCGCGGAAGTACTCCGCCATCCGGTCGTTGCGCATGGCCTCCCAGAGCTGGCGGGCCGGCTCCTCGGCCAGCAGGACGACGTCCTGGCCGCCGACCGTGTCGAAGCCGCCGAACGGCGCGTTCATGAACCGCACGTCGTCGGCCCGCAGTCCGCGCAGGCTCCACGCGAGGTCGTACAGGTCGGAGTTGGCGAGCCGGTCGTCCACGCTGACGACCTCGCCGACGGACTGCAGCAGGCCGCCGAGCCGGGCGGGGCTGGTGAGGGTGCCGGAGCTCATCACCGTGACCATCAGGGAGCGCAGGAAGTTCTGCTGCCGCTTGGTGCGGTCCAGGTCGCCGCCGGGCAGGCCGTAGCGCTCGCGGACGTACTGCAGCGCGTCGGCGCCGCCCATGTGGTGGGTGCCCGCGTCCCACTGGCGGCCGTCACCGGCGGCCTCGATGGTGCGCGGGATGGTGATGTCCACCCCGCCGACGGCGTCGGTGAGGGCCCGGAAGCCGTTCCAGTCGATCACCGCGATGTGGTCGATCCGGATGCCGGTGAGGTTCTGCACGGTCTCGGTCATCAGGGCCGGGCCGCCCCAGGAGTACGCGGCGTTGATCTTGGCGAGGCCGTGCCCCGGGATGTCGACCAGGGTGTCGCGGGCCAGCGAGACGAGCGAGGCGCTCTTCCGGTCGTCCGAGACGTGCAGCAGCATCATGGTGTCGCTGCGGGCCGCTCCGGCCTGCCAGGCGGGGGCCTTGGCGCTGCTGCCGGTGGTGCCGCCCTCGGCTCGGGCGTCCAGGCCGACCAGCAGGAAGTTCAGGCCGTGGCCGGGGACGGCCTGCGGCTGTGCGGACGCCGGCGCGGACGGGAAGGCGTGCGGGATGCGGGGGACGGACGAGGCGTAGTGCTCCACCGTGCCGTAGACGCCGGCGACGGCGATGCCGACCAGGACGAGCAGGGTGGCGAGCGCCCAGAGCAGGACCCGGCGGGCCCGGCGCCGCCTGCGCGGCAGCGGCGGCTCGTCTGCCTCGGGCCGGCCCTCGAACAGGCTGAGGCCGCCCGGGCCGTCGCCGGCCGGGTCAGGGTCCGGGCCCGGGGGCGGGGCCGGGTCGGTGTGGGAGTCGTGGAGGTCTGCGAAGTCTTCGGGCTCGGCTGGCTCGTCCTGGCTGTCGACCTTCGGATCCATTGGGGCATTGTGCCGCCGGTCACACCCAACGCGCCCGGCCCGTAAGGAAATTCGTCACAGCAGTCGGGTTCGGGGTCGCGGCGGTGCGCGGATTACCCGGGTATGTCCGGCCGTGAGCGACGGGTTACACCGGCTCCGGGGGCGGATAGCATCGGTCATTGCGCCACGCCACGGCCGGCGGGCGCGACCGGCCCGGCATGCCCGGCACGTCCGAACAGTTCGCAAAGGGGAACCCGTGGCCCTCCGCATCTCAGTGATCGGCACCGGCTACCTCGGTGCCACCCACGCCGCCTGCCTGGCGGAGTTCGGCTTCGAGGTGCTCGGCCTGGACATCGACCCGGACAAGATCGCCACGCTCACCGCGGGCCGGGTCCCGATGTACGAGCCCGGCCTGTCCGAGCTCCTGGTCAAGCACGTCGCCGGGCACGAGGGCTCCACCGGCCGGCTGCGCTTCACCTCCTCGCCCCAGGAGGCCGCCGAGTTCGGCGACGTCCACTTCATCTGCGTCAACACCCCCCAGCGCAAGGGCGAGTTCGCGGCCGACATGAGCTACGTCGACGCGGCCGTCGACTCGATCGCGCCGTACCTGACCCGGCCCACCCTGGTGGTCGGCAAGTCGACCGTGCCGGTGGGCAGCGCCAGCCGGCTGGTCGAGCGCCTGGCCGCCCTGGCGCCGGTCGGGGAGGCCGCCGAGCTGGCCTGGAACCCCGAGTTCCTGCGCGAGGGCTTCGCCGTCGGCGACACCCTGCACCCGGACCGGATCGTCGTCGGCGTCCGTACCGAGCGGGCCGAGGAGCTGCTGCGCGAGGTGTACGCGACGCCGATCGCCGAGGGCGTCCCGTTCGTCGTCACCGACTTCGCCACCGCCGAGCTGGTCAAGGCCGCCGCGAACTCCTTCCTGGCCACCAAGATCTCCTTCATCAACGCGATGGCCGAGGTCTGCGAGAGCGCCGGCGCGGACGTCACCCAGCTCAGCAAGGCCCTCTCCTACGACGAACGGATCGGCGGCAAGTTCCTCAACGCCGGGCTCGGCTTCGGCGGCGGCTGCCTGCCCAAGGACATCCGCGCGTTCATGGCCCGCGCCGGCGAGCTCGGCGCCGACCAGGCCCTGACGTTCCTGCGCGAGGTCGACTCGATCAACATGCGGCGCCGCTCCCGGATGGTCGAGCTGGCCCGAGAGCAGTGCGGCGGCGGCTTCCTCGGCCGGCAGGTGGCCGTCCTCGGGGCCGCGTTCAAGCCCAACTCGGACGACATCCGCGACTCCCCCGCACTCAACGTGGCCGCGCAGATCCAGCTCCAGGGCGCCCAGGTCACCGTGTACGACCCCAAGGCGATGGACAACGCCCGCAAGATGTTCCCCAGCCTCGCCTACGCCGACAGCCCGCTGGAGGCCGCCGAGGGGGCCCATGTCGTGCTGCACCTCACCGAGTGGCAGGAGTTCCGCGAGCTGGACCCGGCCGCCCTCGGCGCCGTCGTCACCGAACGCCGTCTGGTGGACGGCCGCAACGTCCTCGACGGCGCGGCCTGGCGCGCCGCCGGCTGGACGTACCGCGCGATGGGCCGCCCCAGCTGAGCCCGGGCGGTCCGGACCCGGACGGCCGGACGGCTGACCGGGCGGGCGGCTGACCGGGCGGGCGGAATGAGCGCGTCCGCCGGCCGGTTGGAGCAGGCATGACGACGTACGGCGACGACGCGGCGGTCCGCGAGATCCTCACCGGCACCGGAGACGTGTGGGCGGTGGTCGGCCTGTCCAACAACACGGCCCGCGCCGCGTACGGCGTCGCCCGGGTGCTCCAGCGCTACGGCAAGCGGATCGTCCCCGTCCACCCCAGGGCGGAGACCGTCCTCGGCGAACAGGGCTACGCCACCCTCGCCGACATCCCGTTCCCGGTCGACGTGGTGGACGTCTTCGTCAACTCCGCGCTGGCCGGCGCCGTCGCCGACGAGGCGGTGGCCGCCGGTGCCAAGGCCGTCTGGTTCCAGCTCGACGTGATCGACGAAGCCGCCTACCGTCGGACCACCGACGCCGGGCTCACCATGGTGATGAACCGCTGCCCGGCGATCGAGATCCCGCTGCTCGACTGACCCTGGACGCCCCCGGACCGACCCCGGACGAACCGGGACCGACCTCAGGAGCCCGCACCGATGACGGACGCACCTCTGACCGACGCACCGATGACCGACGCACCGAAGTCCTCGCCCAAGCCCGTGCTCGACCTCACCGACGCCACCTGGCTGGCCGCCCCCGACCACCTGGACGGCCCCCAGATCGCCTTCGTCGGCGGCCACATCGCGATGCGCAACGGCGCCGACCCCGACGGCCCGGTCCTGGTCTTCACCCCGGGCGAGTGGGAGGCCTTCCGACTCGGCGCGATGGACGGCGAGTTCGACATCGGCTACGAGCCGAAGCCCGCCTGAGCACGGACTGCCGGCAGCGGCAGGGCTCGACCCTCGTACGGCTGGGCGGTCACCCACTCGGGTGGCCGCCCGACCACGAGTGACGGCTCTCCAGCGCGATGGCAGTGTCGTCTGCGTCATGCCGCTCGACGTCGTCCGCGACGAAGGGCTCGTCAACCTCCACACTGACAACTCGCTGCGACGGATTCGTGAGTTCCAGGCCGGAGAGGTGTCTCTGCAGTCTCTTGGCCATGGGAAGGTAGGTCGCAAGAGTGAGGCCGCCGGAAACAACTGCCCCAACGACGGGAATGGCCTTCGCGACGGTCTTTGCGAAGGTCTTTTTTGTCATCTCGACGCCGATGTAGCCCGCGACTTTTTTCACTATGGGATAGATGACGCCTTTGGTGAGTGCCTTCTGCGGCAGCTTCTTGGCCACCTGCTCCGCCATCATCCCCGCGACCTTCCCTACAGCGGCGTTCGCTGATTGAGCGCCGAACATCACGCCGACGAAGAGCGTGAGCACTCCCTTGTTTGCGTCGTCGAGGTCATCGCTGTCATCTGCGAACAGATCGGGCCAGCTGTAGAGGTAGGCGAGCTTCTGCGCGATTCGCAGCATGTGCCCGAAGTACTGGGCGACGTCGGCGGGCACGGTGGCGGGGAGGAAGATCAGGCCCGGCATCCCGGCAGCCGCAGAGAGAGCGCTGACCTTGGTTGTTTCGTAGCTGATTGAGCTGTTGGCCAGTCTGTCCAGAACCTCGAGGGGGATGCCCGCCGCCGCAGGAGTCTTCTCGATGGCCCTGCGTATCTCGTCCTCGGAGAAGTGCCGAGCCAGCGTCTGCCGGAGATACGCCTCCCTGTTGATACGGACGCCCGGAAGGTTTGCTGCACGCACCAACATCGCGGAGAACCGCAACTCCGGGTTCTCGCTCACTCTGCTCATAGCCATAGCAGGAAGCTACAGCAATCGAAGGGTACGGACTCCCACCCAAACTGCCTCTGGCATAAGGAAGTTGGGCCGACAAGGCGGTGGAGCCCCACCAGATCGAGAGATCGAGAACCTGGCCTGACCACGAGACGCCCCTCATCCCTCAGAACCCGGCGAGCCAGCCAATCTTGCGCAGTGTCGGCACCAGACGGGTGAGGACGTAAGCGTAGACAGGAGTGAAGGAGTCGTCAGCATCGAAATGGATCTCATGCTGACCACGCCCGGGCTCGCCCGAGGCGGGATCAAGCGGGGAAGCCAGGCTGACCCCCGGGTTGCCGAGAAGCTGCGCGAACCAGGCTGGATTGCAGGCAACAACGAGGTCCTGAACCGTAAGGGAGCGCCGGCGGCGCGGCCGTTCCCGGCCGTCCTCCGGGACAGCGAGGTACGCCAGGATTCGGCGTCGGTCGACGTTCACATGATGGATGCCCGCACGCTCGCGGTTGAACAACTGGGTAAGACGAGCCGGCATCTCGGGCAGCATTTCAGTGCGGCGCAGAACGACATCGCGCTCATCGTCAAAAGTCCATGCCGTGTCGCGAATGACAAGCGGGGGCCGACCGGGGATCTCCAGGCACCAGTCAGTCGCCCGGCCTGCGCTCGCCACGCCACTACAGGTTTGACCTTGGACGAGGATTTGATCTGGCTTTTCCGTGAGTCTGAAGACCATGTGCAGGCGACTGTCTCCGAGTGGTGTGAGTTGGTTGATCGTACTGCGCAGGACGAAGCCGCGGGGCCCGCTCCTGACATACGGTCAGAAGAGACCAGATCGAAACCTGGAAGGACGCCTCGCCTGGGTGGCCTGCCGCATCGCTATCGTGCAGGCGTGACCCGTTCCGTGCCGCGCCCGCTGCTCTTCCTCGACGTCGACGGGCCGCTGATCCCGTTCGGCGCGACACCGGAGGAGCGTCCGGGCGGGTATCCGACCTACCGGGCAGGCCCCGGCCCGGCGGGCGCCGAGGCGAATCCGCTGCTGGACCGGATCGATCCCGGGAACGGGCCCCGGCTGGCCGCGCTCGGGTGCGAACTGGTCTGGGCCACAACGTGGGTGGCCGACGCCAACCGGTACGTCGCCCCGCGCCTCGGCCTGCCGGAGTCGGCCGTGGTGGACTGGCCCGATCCGTCCGACGCGGACGAACGGGCCGACGAGCGGGCCGGACTGCACTGGAAGACCCGCCCTCTCGTCGACCGGGCGGCCGGGCGCCCCTTCGTCTGGGTCGACGACGAGATCACCGACGCCGACCGCCGCTGGGTGGCCGACCACCACCGGGGCCGGGCCCTGCTCCACCGCGTCGATCCCCGTCGCGGCCTGACCGACGCGGACTTCCGCACGATCGGCGAGTGGCTGCAGGGGCTGAGCGGGCCGGACGATGCGGGTACGCCGGTGCGGTGAAAGCCCGAGCGGCGTCCGTCCCGGTCGTGCCAGGATGCCTGGCATGTCTGCTCGTGCACTGAGCTTCGGCGCGATCGCGGGAGCCTACGAACGGTTCCGTCCGGGGTATCCCGAAGAGCTCTTCGACCTGGTGGCCGCCTATGCGGGCCGACCCGTCCGGACGGCGCTGGAGATCGGCGCGGGGACGGGCAAGGCGACCCGGCTGTTCGCCGGGCGCGGAGTCGCGGTCACGGCGACGGATCCCGACCCGGCCATGCTCACCGAACTGCGCAGGGCGGTACCCGCGAACGTGACGGCGGTGCGGGCCGCGTTCGAGGATCTGCGGCCGGGCCGGACGTACGGGTTGGTCTACGCGGCGGCGGCCCTGCACTGGACGCGTCCGGAGGGCCGGTGGGCGCGGGTGGCCGCGCTGCTCGGGCCGGCGGGCGTGTTCGCCAACTTCGGCGGCCCGGTCCAGCTCGCCGACCAGGCTGTCGAGGACGCCGTGCGGGGGGCGCGGGCGCCGTTCCTGGAGAGCGACGGGATTCCGTCTCCCGACGGGACCGCTCCCGGCGAGGCGATGCAGTGGCCGGGCACCGAGCTGCAACGGTCCCGACTGTTCACCGACGTCCGGCAGGCCGTCATCACCCGGCGGCTGACCGTGAGCGCTCCCGACTACGTCGGCTACCTGTCGACCGTCTCGGCGTATCTCCAACTGCCGCAACCGAGGCGGCAGCAGGCGTACGACGCGATCGCGCGGGCGCTGCCCGAGACGGTCGGGATCGACGCCGACATCACCGTCCATCTCGCCCGCAGGGCGGGCCACGCCCGTCCGGACACCCTCGCCGACGGCCCTGCGGGCGACCCTGCACGCGCAGCCTAGACCGGGAGTGGTGCCTCACCACGGATGATGCGGCGGGCGCGGGCGACGCCTCGGCGGTTGCGTTCGGCGGTGGCGGCGTCCGGGCCGGTGGCGGGGTGGGCCGCACCGGTGCAGCGGGCGCAGCGGGTTCCGGGGCGGGGCACGGGGCCCGCGCAGTGGGTGCACTCGTGCAGCGTCCGGGGCGGGGCCGCCGGAGCCGCCGGGGCGGGCATCTTGCGCTCCAGGCGGGTGCGGAGGAAGGCCTCGGGGGCATGGATGCGGTCGGGCAGGCCGGTGAGCAGGGCGTCGCGCAGGCGGTCGGTGCTGCGGTCGTGGGCCAGCCACCGGGTGACGAGCGGGGCGAGGGCGAGGGCCTCGGGCAGGCCGATGCGCAGTCGGGTGTCCTGGGCGGTCAGGCCGCAGAGGAGCTTGGCCGCCGTGGCGGCGGCGTCCGGGTCCAGCGGCGCCGCCGGGGGCGCTGCCAGCGGCGCTGCCACGGGCGCCTTCGCCACCGGGGGTCGGGCCTTGCGGACGGCCTTCGCCCGGGCGGCGGCAGTGGCGGCGGGGTGGGAGGTGTTCCCTCCCTTCTTCTCCCCCGAAGGGGAAGTGCCGAGCATCCGGGTCGCCGCTCCACCGAGTGCCGGGTTTCGACCTTCGGCGGCCCGGGCGGCCTCACGGGAGGCCTCGCGGGCCGCTTCGGCCTCCGCCCAGGCGGCGGCGATCTCCTGCGGGTCCGTCAGCGGCACGGAGGTGAGCAGTGTGCGGGTGGTCCAGGTGCCCTTGGTGGGGTGCTGGGTGCGCTGGACGTGCAGGTAGCCCTCGCCGAGGAGTTGCGTACGGGCACCCGAGACGGCCGTCCGTCCCTCCGGCATGCGGGCGCCGATGGTCAGCAGGGTGTCCCGGCTGCCCTCGGGCAGGGAGAGGCCCCACAGCAGCAGCGTCTTCGCCGTGGCCTTCAGCCGGCCGTGCCGGATGATCTCGTGCGACGCCCTCAAGTACCTTTCGGGCGCGATAAAGTGAACATGCATGCGGAGTTCTCTCTCCCTGTGCCGGACCCCGGGGTGTTAACGGCACCGCCGGGGTCAACCATGTCTGGATCACCGCAAAGTAGCACGCAGCGACGCCGACATCGCCCTCAGTAGGCGCGACCGCAGGGCCACGCGCCCCCTGCGCACGGGAGAGCCCAACCGGGCGCCGCAGCTCACTCGTTGTGCAGCACCTTCGCGATCGTCAGCCGGGCCGCCGACCCAGTACCGGTTGGGCGCCGGCCGCGACGCGATGACCGAACTGCGGCACCTGCTCGACCTCCTCGCACCTGCCCGGGACGGCGACGCCGACGCCGACGCCGAGCACGATCTGCCGCCGCAGCCCGGCCTCGACGGGCAGCCCGCCGATCGACCGGATCGCGTACCGGATCATCCGCCGCACCCAGGCCGTCGTCCTCGCCTACGAGACCGGCCTGGTGACCCCGGGGCAGGCCACCGGGTAGCACGGTGCTCAGGCCTGCCCCGGAGCGCCGTCCAGCTGCTCGATGGTGGCGATGGACGGGCGGCGGGTGCGCCGGAGGTCACGGGCGGCGTCCTCGGCGGCGCGCAGGACGCGGACGGCGTTGTGCCAGGTGAGCTTGGCGAGGTCGGCCTCGGACCAGTGGCGGCCGAGGAGTTCGGCGATCAGGTTGGGGTAGCCGGAGACGTCGTCCAGGCCGGCCGGGAGGAAGGCGACGCCGTCGAAGTCGCCGCCGATGCCGAGGTGGTCGATGCCGGCCACCTCGCGCATGTGGTCCAGGTGGTCGGCGACGGTGGAGACGGTGGCGACCGGGCGCGGGTGGAGGGCGTCGAAGGCGTGGTGGGCCTCCATCGCGGCGGGGGTGGTGTCGAAGGGATGGAAGCCGTGGGCGCGCATGTTCTCCTCGGCGGCGACCGTCCACTCGGCGGCGGCGGGCAGGACGAACTGCGGGACGAAGGTGGCCATCGCGATGCCGCCGTTGGCGGGCAGCGCCGCGAGCACGTCGTCGGGGATGTTGCGCGGGTGGTCGCAGACGGCGCGGGCGGAGGAGTGCGAGAAGATCACCGGCACCTCGGTGACCCGCAGGGCGTCCCGCATCGTGTCGGCGGAGACGTGCGAGAGGTCGACCAGCATGCCGAGGCGGTTCATCTCGCGGACGACCTCCTCGCCGAAGCGGGTGAGGCCGCCGGCCACCGGCTTGTCGGTGGCGGAGTCGGCCCACGGCAGGTTGTCGTTGTGAGTGAGCGTCATGTACCGCACGCCGAGCCGGTACAGGGCGCGCAGGGTGGCGAGCGAGGAGTTGATGCTGTGGCCGCCCTCGGCGCCCATCAGGGAGGCGATCCGGCCCTCGGCACGGGCGGCCTCGATGTCGTCGGCGGTGAAGGCGAGCCGCAGCCGGTCCGGGTGGCGGTCGGTCAGCGCCCGGACGAAGTCGATCTGCTCCAGGGTCGCGCTGACGGCCTTGTCCCCGGCGAAGTCGGCGCGCACGTACACCGACCAGAACTGCGCGCCGACCCCGCCCGCGGCGAGGCGGACGAGGTCGGTGTGCAGGCGGCTGCTCTGGTCGGCCGCCAGGTCCACGGCGTCGAGGTCGTAGCCGGCGTGGTGCCGCATCGCCCAGGGGAGGTCGTTGTGACCGTCCACCACCGGGGCGTCGCGGAGCAGGGACTTGGCGCGGTCGAGCATCTCGGAGGTCATACGACCTGTTGTATCCCGAGCCTCTTAATCCGAACCGGTAGGCGCCGGGCCCGGGTCCTACTTGCCGAAGCCGAAGGAGCCGGAGCCGGCGACCTTGGCGCGCAGCTTCTTGCCCTTCTCGGTGGCCTGGTTGTTCAGTTCGGCCTGGAACTCGGTCATCCGCTCGGTCAGCTCCGGGTCGAAGGCCGCGAGGATCCGGACGGCGAGCAGGCCCGCGTTGCGCGCGCCCGCGACCGAGACGGTGGCGACCGGCACGCCGGCCGGCATCTGGACGATCGACAGCAGGCTGTCCATGCCGTCCAGGTACCGCAGCGGCACCGGCACGCCGATGACCGGCAGCGGGGTGACGGAGGCGAGCATGCCCGGCAGGTGGGCGGCGCCGCCGGCGCCCGCGATGATCGCCTTCAGGCCGCGGGTGTGCGCGTTCTCGCCGTACGCGACCATCTCGCGCGGCATCCGGTGCGCGGAGACGACGTCGACCTCGTACGGGATCTCGAACTCGTCGAGCGCCTGGGCGGCGGCCTCCATCACGGGCCAGTCGGAGTCCGAGCCCATGACGATGCCGACGACGGGAGCAGTAGGGGTACTCACTCGGTGATCGTTCCTCGCAGGTAGGCGGCCGCGTGGCGGGCGCGCTCGCGGACGTCGTCGAGGTCGTCCCCGAAGACGTTGACGTGGCCGACCTTGCGGCCGGGCTTCACGTCCTTCCCGTACATGTGGATGCGCAGGCCGGGGTCACGGGCCATGCAGTGCAGGAAGGCGTGGTACATGTCCGGGTAGTCGCCGCCCAGGACGTTGACCATCACGGTCCACTTCGCGCGCGGGCGCGGGTCGCCGAGCGGCAGGTCGAGGACGGCCCGGAGGTGGTTCTCGAACTGCGAGGTGACGGAGCCGTCCTGCGTCCAGTGCCCGGAGTTGTGCGGGCGCATCGCCAGCTCGTTCACCAGGATCCGGCCGTCGCGGGTCTGGAACAGCTCCACCGCGAGGTGGCCGGTGATGTCGAGGTCGCCGGCGATCCGCAGGGCCAGCGCCTGGGCCTCGGCCGCGAGCTCCGGCGCGAGCTCCGGCGCGGGCGCCGTCACCTCGGCGCAGACGCCGTTCTCCTGGAGGCTCTCCACCACCGGGTACGCCACCGCCTGGCCGCTGGGCGAACGCACCACGTTGGCGGCCAGCTCGCGCAGGAAGTCGACCTTCTCCTCGGCCAGCACCTGGACACCGGCCAGGAACGGCGCGTGCGCCTGCTCCTCGTCGTCGACGACCCAGACACCCTTGCCGTCGTAGCCGCCGCGGACGGTCTTCAGGACGACGGGGTAACCCGCGCCCTCCTCGGCGAACGCGGTGACGTCCGCCGGGTCGGCGACCAGGCGGTGCCGCGGGCACGGGACGCCGATCGAGTCCAGCTTGGCCCGCATCACGCCCTTGTCCTGGGCGTTGACCAGCGCCTCCGGGCCGGGCCGGACGGCGATGCCGTCGGCCTGGAGGGCCCGCAGGTGCTCGGTCGGCACGTGCTCGTGGTCGAAGGTGATCACGTCGCAGTCGGCCGCGAAGCGGCGCAGCGTGTCGAGATCGCGGTAGTCGCCGAGAACGACGTCGGAGACCACCTGCGCGGCGGAGTCCTGGGGGGTGTCGGCGAGAAGCTTGAAGCGCACGCCGAGCGGAATGCCCGCCTGGTGCATCATGCGGGCGAGCTGCCCGCCGCCGATCACGCCCACCACTGGAAAATTCGCCTTGCCCGGGAAAGTCACCCTGCAAGGATATC
The DNA here is from genome assembly GCF_042669755.1 of Kitasatospora sp. NPDC057223. NCBI lineage: Bacteria > Bacillati > Actinomycetota > Actinomycetes > Kitasatosporales > Streptomycetaceae > Kitasatospora > Kitasatospora sp. NPDC057223. The sequence goes on from NZ_JBHUWW010000089.1 coordinate 11,523, forward strand.
CGGGCCGGTGGGGGGTGATGGACGAGCCGCCTGCGCCGGCGCCCCGACTCGTCGGACAGGCCCCCGGAACGGCTGCGGGGAGCCCTCGTTGACGTGGCTCTCACCTGGAGCGAGTAGCCTGGTTCGCCGGGTCCCGGAGCGCGCTGATCGGATCATGTGTGTGCGGCGGACTCCCGGGGGACTGAGCAACCGCCCAGCCGCCCCCTCGTCCCGCAGGCACAGGAGACAGCCGGGTATGACGACCACCGCCCCATCGCGACCTTCCCTCGTCCAGCGTCTGCGCGAGGTCTCCTCCGGCGAGGTGGTCAAGTTCGGCATCGTCGGTCTCGTCGGCGTCGTCGTGAACTTCGGCGTCTCCAACGCGGTGCTGCACCTCACCGGCTGGGCCCCCGTCCGCTGCTCGGTGATCGGCACGGCCGTCGCCATCGCCGCCAACTACCTCGGCTACCGCTACTGGGTCTACCGCGACAGCGACGCGGCCTCCCGGCGCCGGGAGATCACCCTGTTCCTGATCTTCAGCGGCATCGGCATGCTGATCGAGAACGGCACGGTCTGGTTCACCCGGTACACCCTCGACCTGACCGGCATCCTGGCCTACAACCTGTCGAAGGTCGTCGGAACGGGCCTCGGCACGCTGTTCCGCTTCTTCTCGTACCGGACCTGGGTCTTCAAGGCCATCCCGGAGCTCCCCGAGGCCGAAGCCGGAGCCGGAGCGGAAGGCACCGTCGGGGCCGAGCCCGTCGTCGTCGCACAGGCCGAGCGCCTGCTGGCCGGCGAAGAGATCCAGTACGCCAAGTAGTACGGCTGCCAGTACTACTTGCTCCGCCCCGGACCCCGCCTAACCTTCCTGGCGGCTCCGCCCCAGACCCCGCCTATCCTTCCTGGCGGCTCCGCCCCAGACCCCGCCTATCCTTCCTGGCGGCTCCGCCCCAGACCCCGCCTATCCTTCCTGGCGGCTCCGCCCCAGGAAGAGCGCGAACACCGGCGGCCGCAGCGACAGCAGTTCCAGCCGGCCGCCGTCCGCCTCCGCGAGGTCGCGGGCGACGGCGAGGCCGATGCCCGTCGAGTTGCGGCCGCTGACGGCGCGCTCGAAGACCCGGTTGCCCAGTTCGAGCGGGACGCCCGCGCCCTCGTCCTGGACCTCGACCACCAGCGTGGTGCCGGACGGCCGGACCCGGAGGGTGATCAGGCCGGCGCCGTGCATCAGCGAGTTCTCGATCAGGGTGGCGAGCACCTGGGCGACGGTGCCGGGGGTGCCGACCGCCGCCACCCCGCGCAGGCCCTCGACCTGGAGCACCCGGCCGGTGCCCCGCAGTGAGGGCCCCCACTCCTCGACCTGCTGCTTGATGACCTCGTCCAGGTCGAAGGAGACGGCGGTCGGGCTGCGCGGGTCGCGCTGGTTGGTGAGCAGGCGCTGCACCACGTCGGTGAGCCGCTCGACCTGCTGGAGGGCGATGGTCGCCTCCTCCCGGACGGTCTCCGGCTCCTCGGCGACGGCGGTGATCTCCTCCAGCCGCATGGAGAGCGCGGTGAGCGGGGTGCGCAGCTGGTGCGAGGCGTCGGCGGCGAGACGCCGCTCGGCGGTGAGCATCCGGGCGATCCGCTCGGCGCTGATGTCCAGGACCTCCGCCACCCGGTCGAGTTCGGGGACGCCGTAGCGGCGGTCGCGGGGGCGCGGGTCGCCGGAGCCGAGCCGTTCGGCGGTCTCGGCGAGGTCGGTGAGCGGCCGGGCCAGGCGCTTGGCCTGCCAGACGGCGAGGGCCACGGCGGCCTGGACGGCGAGCAGGGCGACGACGCCGAGCAGCAGCAGCATGTTGGCGATCTCGTGGTCGACCGCCGCGCGGGACTGCTCGACGATCACCGTCTCGCCGCTGGCGCCCCGCTCGACGGCCTTGATGAGGTGGCTGCCCTCGGGCCGTTCGCCGGTGGAGACCAGCGCCTGGCCGGGGATGTCCACCTCGACGTAGCTGTTGTCGGTGACCTGGGTGGCGAACTTGTCGCCGGTGACCGGCTCGCCGGCCGCGAGCCGGTCCTCGACCAGGGCGAGGACCCGTACGGCCGTCGCGTCCACCCGGTCCTGGGCGGAGTTGACGATGGTGCGCTTCTCGACCAGCGCGAGCGGTACGCAGAACACCACGACGACCACCAGGACGACGCCCAGCAGCGAGTTGATCATCCGGCGTTTCACGCTGCTGCTCCTGGAGGGTCTTGCGGGATCAGTTCTTCTCGAAGCGGAAGCCGACGCCGCGCACGGTCGCGATGTAGCGGGGGTTGGCGGCGTCGTCGCCCAGCTTCTTGCGCAGCCAGGAGATGTGCATGTCGAGGGTCTTGGTCGAGGTCCACCAGGTGGTGTCCCAGACCTGGCGCATGATCTCCTCGCGGGTGACCACCCGGCCGGCGTCCCTGACCAGGACGCGCAGGAGTTCGAACTCCTTGGCGGAGAGGGTCAGCTCCTCCTCGCCGAGCCAGGCCCGGTGCGACTCGATGTCGATCTTCACGCCGTGCGCGCCGGTGGTGAGCTGGTCGACGTTGCCGCGCCGCAGCAGCGCCCGGACCCGGGCGAGCAGCTCGGCCAGCCGGAACGGCTTGGTGACGTAGTCGTCGGCGCCCGCGTCCAGGCCGACCACCGTGTCGACCTCGTCGGCGCGGGCGGTGAGCACCAGGACGGGGCAGCTCTTGCCGTCCGCGCGCAGACGGCGGCAGACCTCCAGCCCGTCCATCTCGGGCAGGCCGAGGTCGAGGACGACGAGATCGACCTCTTCGGTGAGTCCGGCGGCGAGCGCGGCCGGGCCGTCCTCGCGGACGAGCACCTCGTAGCCCTCGCGTCGCAGGGCGCGGGCCAGCGGTTCGGAGATCGCCGGATCGTCCTCGGCGAGCAGCACACAGGTCATGTGGCGATCGTAGTCCGCCGGGGTGCCGCCGATGACCCAGTGAGGTAGTTCACAGAGCGTGATCGTTCCCGGAGCAGGGCCACGGTCCGGGGACATTTCGGAAAACTGTATCTTCGTCGAAGAATCTGCGATCTGATCTTGACTTCAAAGGCATTCATTCGGATCTGCCATTGATATGCGACATGTGCCGACGGAATTCTTTACCTGCGCCTTACCCTGCCATCGCCGTTCGCCAGCGGAGGCGACCCGAATCGGCCACGTACAGTGGTTTGGCTCCCGTCGGCCACCACCCCTCGGCCGGCGGGCCCCACGCAGCAAGGAACCCTTACTCATGGCGTCATCGACCCTGGAGGCCGGCACCCAGCGGCCGGTCTCCCCCGGCGGCAGGACCTTCCTCGGGCACCCCCGGGGCCTTGCCACCCTCTTCATGACCGAGATGTGGGAACGCTTCAGCTTCTACGGAATGCGTGCCCTGCTGGTGCTCTACCTGGTCGCCGGCACCTCCGACGGCGGGCTCGGGTACACCGCCGCCGTCGGCGCCGCGATCTACAGCGTCTACAACGCGATGCTCTACCTGCTCGCCCTGCCGGGCGGCTGGCTCGCCGACCGGTTCTGGGGGGCCCGCCGGACGGTGGCCGTCGGCGGCTGCATCATCATGACCGGCCACTTCCTGCTGGCCGTGCCGTCCACCGCGTCGTTCTTCGCCGGGCTCGGCCTGATCGCCGTCGGCTCCGGCCTGCTGAAGGCCAACATCTCCACGATGGTCGGCCACCTGTACGACGGGCCGAACGACCCGCGCCGTGACGGCGGCTTCACCATCTTCTACATGGGCATCAACCTCGGCGCCTTCGTGGCCCCGCTGGTGATCGGCACCATCGGCCAGAACGTGAGCTGGCACCTGGGCTTCGCGCTGGCCGGCGTCGGCATGGCCCTGGGCCTGGTCCAGTACCTGCTCGGCACCCGGCACCTCAGCGCCCGCAGCGACGTGGTGGCCTCGCCGATCACGCCCGCCGAGAAGTCCGCGGTGCTGCGCAAGGCGGCGTTCTGGCTGGCCCTGACCGCCGTCTTCTTCACCGTCGTCGCGCTGTCCGGCCGGATGACCGTCGACTGGGTGATCTGGCCGCTGTCGATCGCCGGTATCGCCGTCCCGGTCGTCTACTTCGCCCGGATCAAGCGGGACAAGGACCTGGACGAGGCCGAGCAGTCCCGGATGAGCGGCTACATCTGGTTCTTCGTGGCCGCCGCCGTGTTCTGGATGATCTACGACCAGTCCGGCTCCACGCTCAACATCTTCGCCACCGACTCGACCGCCTCCACGCTGTTCGGCTTCAGCTTCCCGTCCAGCTGGTTCCAGTCGCTGAACCCGCTCTACATCATGGCGCTGGCCCCGGTCTTCGCCTGGCTCTGGGTCTGGCTGGCACGGCGCCGCAAGAACCCCAGCACCACCATGAAGTTCGCCGTCGGCCTCCTGCTGATCGGCGCGTCCTTCCTGGTCATGATGCTGGCGATGGCCGCCGCGGCCGGCGGCGGCCGGGTCTCGCCGCTCTGGCTGGCGATGGTCTACCTGATCCAGACCGTCGGCGAGCTGACGCTCTCCCCCGTCGGCCTGTCGGTCACCACCAAGCTGGCCCCCGCCAAGTACGGCAGCCAGATGATGGGCCTGTGGTTCCTCGCCGTCACGGCGGGCGACTGCGTGGCCGCCCTGATGCAGCTGGTGATCGGCGACGCGACCGGCTCCACCTGGTACTTCGCCGTCCAGGGCGTGCTGGCGATCATCGCCGGCCTCGCGCTGACGATGTACCGCCGGAGGGTCGTCGCCCTGATGGGCGACGTGCACTGAGACCGACGCGCACGTCGAAGGGGCCGGTACGGAGTCGTCCGTACCGGCCCCTTCGGCGTGCTCAGACCTCCCGCACCCCGGCCCGCCAGACCGCGGCGGTGAGCGGGACACCGGGCCGGTAGGCGAGGTGCACGTGGGACGGGGCGTCCAGCAGCAGCAGGTCGGCCCGCGCGCCGGGAGCGACGACGCCGACGTCGGTGCGGCGCAGGGCGCGGGCGCCGCCGGTGGTGGCCGCGTGGACGGCCTCGTCCGGCGTCATGCCCATCTCGCGGACGGCGACGGCCACGCAGAACGCCATCGAGCTGGTGAAACTGGAGCCCGGGTTGCAGTCCGTGGAGAGCGCGACGGTGGCGCCCGCGTCGATCAGCCGGCGCGCGTCCGGGTAGGGCGCGCGGGTGGAGAACTCCGCGCCGGGCAGCAGCGTGGCGACCGTACCCGAGCCGGCCAGCGCCGCCACGTCCTCGTCGGTGAGGTGCGTGCAGTGGTCGGCCGAGGCGGCGCCCAGCTCCACGGCGAGCTGCACGCCGGGCCCGTACGAGAGCTGGTTGGCGTGCACCCGGGGGGTGAGGCCGCGCTCGACGCCGGCCGTCAGGACGGCCCTGGCCTGGTCGCCGTCGAAGGCGCCCTGCTCGCAGAAGACGTCCACCCAGCGTGCGTAGGGGGCGCAGGCGTCCAGCATCTCGCCCGTCACCAGGGCGACGTAGCCGGCCGGGTCGTCCGCGTACTCGGGCGCGACCACGTGCGCGCCCAGGTACGTGGTCTCCGGGGTGTGCCCGGCGGCGATCCGCAGCGCCCGCGCCTCGTCCGCCACGGTGAGGCCGTAGCCGGACTTGCACTCGATGGTGGTGGTGCCCTGCCGCAGCGCCTCCCGGACGAACCGGGCCAGGTTGGCGTCCAGCTCGGCGTCCGTCGCGGCCCGGGTCGCGGCGACGGTGGTGCGGATGCCGCCCGCCGAGTACGCCTGGCCGGACATCCGGGCGTTGAACTCGGCGGTGCGGTCACCGGCGAAGACGAGATGGGCGTGCGAGTCGACGAAGCCGGGGAGCAGCGCGCGCCCGGCCGCGTCGAAGCGCTCGTCGGCGGCCGGCGCCCGCCCGGCGGGGCCGACCCAGGCGACGGTGCCCGCGTCGATCACCACGGCCGCGTCGGTGAGCAGCCCGAGCGGGCCGCCGCCGTGGGCGGGGTCGTTGGTGACCAGGCTGCCGATGTCGGTGATCAGGGTGCTCAACGGGAGCCCTTTCGCGAACGGGTACGGGCGGGTGTTCAGGAGGCCAGCGCCGCCGCGATCGAGTCGCGCAGCGCCGAGGGGACGTCGGCGACCAGCTGGTGCACACCGTCCCGGACGATCTGCCGGCCGCCGACCACCACGTGCCGGACGTCGGCGGCGGAGGCCGCGAACACCGCCGTCTCGGCACCCAGGCGGGCCGGCGGCCCCGCCGTGCGGACGGAGTCCAGGGCCAGCACGGTGAAGTCGGCGAGCGCACCGGCCTCGATCCGCCCGGCCTCGGGCCAGCCGAGCGAGGCGTGGCCGTGCTCGCTGCCCGCCCGGAGCAGCGCGTTCGCCGTCCAGTGGCCGCGGGTGCGGGTGCGCAGGCGCTCGTTGAGCTCCAGCGCGCGGGCCTCCTCGAACGGGTCGATCACCGCATGGCTGTCACTGCCGAGCGTGACCGGGCAGCCTGCCGAGGCGAGCTGCCGGGCCGGGCCGATGCCGTCGGCGAGGTCCCGTTCGGTGGTCGGGCACATGCAGATGGTGGTGGAGGAGTCGGAGAGGAGCCTGATGTCCTCCTCCGTGAGGTGGGTCGCGTGCACGGCGGAGGTGCGCGGCCCGAGCACGCCGTGGTCGGCGAGCAGCCGGGTCGGGGTCACCCCGTGCGCGGTGAGGCAGGCGTCGTTCTCCGCGGTCTGCTCGGAGAGGTGGACGTGCAGCGGCGCCCGGCGCATCGCGGACCAGTGCGCGACGGTGCCCAGCTGGTCGGCCGGGACGGCCCGGACGGAGTGCACGGCGGCGCCGATCCGGGCGTGCTCGCGCGGCTTGAGGTCTGCCGCGCGGGCGGCCCAGGCGTCCGCGTCGCCGTCGCTGAACCGCAGCTGCGGCCTGGTCGGCCCGGTGCCGAAGCCGGAGGCCAGGTAGCAGGTGTCGAGCAGGGTGATCCTGATCCCGGCCCGGGCGGCCGCCTCGATCAGCGCCTCGCCCATCGCGTTCGGGTCGGCGTAGCGGGCCCCGCCGGGCGCGTGGTGCAGGTAGTGGAACTCCCCCACCGCGGTGATCCCGGCGAGCGCCATCTCGGCGTAGACGGCGGTGGCGAGCGCCAGGTAGCTGTCCGGGTCGAGCGCGCAGGCGACCCGGTACATGGTGTCGCGCCAGGTCCAGAAGGTGCCGGAGCCGACCTGCACGGTGCCGCGCAGCGCCCGGTGGAAGGCGTGCGAGTGCGCGTTCGCCTGGCCGGGGACGAGCAGGCCCTCCAGCCGGACGGCGCCGGGCGGGCAGGGCCCGGCGTCCGGCGTGACCTTGCCGATCCGGCCGCCGTGCACGGTGCTGACCAGGACGTCCCGTTCGACCACCGGGCCGTTCACGTGCGGCAGCCAGGCGTACTGCGCCCAGTAGGTCAGTGACACGCCAGGTCCTCCAGTACGTGTGCCAGCGCGGCGACCCCCGCGAGGCAGTCGGCCTGCTCGGCGTACTCGGCCGGGGAGTGCGAGACGCCGCTGGGGTTCCGTACGAACAGCATGGCGGTCGGCACGGCCGATGCCAGGATTCCGGCGTCGTGTCCCGCGCCGGTCGGCAGCACGGGCACCCCGCCGAGCAGGCCGGCCAGCCGGTCGCGCAGCGGCCCGTCGAAGTCGACGACCGGCGTGAAGGACTCCCGGGTCAGCTCCACCCGGACACCGTCGCGCTCGCCGCGCTCGCGGGCGGCCCGCTCGATCTCCCCGACCAGCCGCCCGAGGGTGGCCTCGTCGGCCGCCCGGGAGTCCAGCCAGCCGCGGACGAGGGAGGCGATGGCGTTGGTGCCGTTCGGCTCGACCGCGACCTTGCCGAAGGTGGCCAGCGCCCCCGCCGTCGCGCTGCCGCGGGCCGCGAGCACCGTCTCGGCGTACGTCAGCATCGGGTCGCGGCGGTCCTCGATCCGGGTGGTGCCGGCGTGGTTGGCCTCGCCGTGGAAGTCGAAACGCCAGCGGCCGTGCGGCCAGATCGCGCCCGCCACGCCGACCGGCTGGTCGTCGGCCAGGTAGCGGCCCTGCTCGACGTGCAGTTCGACGAAGGCACCGATCCGGCTCAGCCGCTCGTGGTCCGCGCCGATCGCCGCCGGGTCGTACCCGGCCCGCTCCATCGCGTCCGGCAGGCGCGTGCCGTCGGCGTCGCGCAGCTCGTACGCCTGCTCCCGGGAGAGCACGCCCGTGGCCAGCCGGGAGCCGATGCAGGCGACGCCGAAGCGCGCGCCCTCCTCGTCACCGAAGTTGACGATCGCCAGCGGCTTGTCGAACTCGACGCCACGGCCGCGCAGTTCGTCGAGCGCGGCGAAGGAGGACACCACGCCGAGCGGCCCGTCGTAGGCGCCGCCGTCCGGCACGGAGTCCAGGTGCGAGCCGGTGACGACCGCGCCGCCGGCCTGCGGGTCGCCGAGCCAGGCCCACTGGTTGCCGTTGCGGTCCAGCTCGTAGGCCAGGCCCCGGCCCTCGGCCTGCTCGCGGAACCAGGCGCGGCACTCGGCGTCGGCGGAGTTCCAGGCGTGCCGGCGGTAGCCGCCGGAGGCGGCGGAGCGGCCCACCGGGAGCAGCTCCGCCCACATCCGGCGGAAGGAGTCCTCGCTCACAGCTCGTTCATGGGGACACGGACCCCGCGCTCGTCGGCGACCTCGGAGGCGAGGTCGTAGCCGGCGTCCACGTGCCGGATGACGCCCATGCCCGGGTCGTTGGTGAGCACCCGGCGGATCTTCTCGCCGGCCAGCTTCGTGCCGTCGGCGACGGTCACCTGCCCGGCGTGGATGGAGCGGCCGATGCCGACGCCGCCACCGTGGTGGATCGAGACCCAGGACGCGCCGGAGGCGACGTTGACCATCGCGTTCAGCAGCGGCCAGTCGGCGATCGCGTCGGAGCCGTCGAGCATCGCCTCGGTCTCCCGGTAGGGGGAGGCGACCGAGCCGCAGTCCAGGTGGTCGCGGCCGATCACGATCGGCGCGGCCAGCTCGCCGGACGCCACCATGTCGTTGAACCGCTCGCCGGCCTTGTCGCGCTCGCCGTAGCCGAGCCAGCAGATGCGCGCCGGCAGGCCCTGGAAGTGCACCTTCTCCTGCGCCATCCTGATCCAGCGGTGCAGCGACTCGTTCTCCGGGAAGAGGTCGAGGACGGCCTTGTCGGTCTTGGCGATGTCCTGCGGGTCACCGGAGAGCGCCGCCCAGCGGAACGGGCCCTTGCCCTCGCAGAACAGCGGCCGGATGTACGCCGGGACGAAGCCGGGGAAGTCGAACGCCCGGGTGTAGCCCGCGAGCTGGGCCTCGCCGCGGATCGAGTTGCCGTAGTCGAAGACCTCGGCGCCGGCGTCCATGAAGCCGACCATGGCCTCGACGTGCCGGGCCATCGACTCGCGCGAACGCTGGGTGAACTCGGCCGGCTTGGCCGCGGCGTAGTCCGCCATGTCCTCGAAGGCGACGCCGGTCGGCAGGTAGGCCAACGGGTCGTGCGCGCTGGTCTGGTCGGTGACGATGTCGATCGGGGCGTCCATCGCGAGCAGCTGCGGGAAGACGTCCGCGGCGTTGCCGAGCAGGCCGATCGAGAGCGGCTGCCGCTTGTCACGGGCGTCGGCGGCGAGCTCCAGCGCGTGGGCCAGGCTGGTCGCCTCGACGTCCAGGTAGCGGTGCTCGATCCGGCGCGCGATCCGGGACGGGTCGCAGTCGACGCAGATCGCCACGCCGCCGTTCATCGTGACGGCGAGCGGCTGGGCGCCGCCCATCCCGCCGAGGCCGGCGGTGAGGGTGACGGTGCCCGCGAGGGTGCCGCCGAACTTCTTGTTGGCGACGGCGGAGAAGGTCTCGTAGGTGCCCTGGAGGATGCCCTGGGTGCCGATGTAGATCCACGAACCGGCCGTCATCTGCCCGTACATGGTGAGCCCGAGGCTCTCCAGGCGGCGGAACTCCTCCCAGTTCGCCCAGTCGCCGACCAGGTTGGAGTTGGCGATCAGGACGCGCGGCGCCCACTCGTGGGTCTGCATCACGCCGACCGGCCGGCCGGACTGGACCAGCATGGTCTCGTCCTGCTTCAGCGTCTGCAGCGTGCGGACCATCGCGTCGTACGAGCGCCAGTCCCGCGCGGCCTTGCCGGTGCCGCCGTAGACGACCAGCTTGGACGGGTGCTCGGCGACCTCGGGGTCGAGGTTGTTCATGAGCATCCGCAGGGCGGCCTCCTGCTGCCACCCCTGGGTGGTCAGGGCCGTCCCCCGGGCGGCGCGCACCTCGCGCGGACCACTCGTCTGCTGCTGCACCATGCTCGGTCTCCTTGCCGCCCACCCGGGTCACCCCGTATGGATACAGTCATTCATCATCAGCTTCTCTGAATATATCCAAACACCTGGCCGAGGGCCACCCCTCGCGGAGCGCGGCGCGGCCGTCACAGGCTGACCAGGACGATTCCGCCCGCCACGACCGCCGCGCACAGCACCCGGTGACGGCCGAGCGCCTCCTTGAACAGGAAGGCGCCGATCCCGGCCGCGAGCAGCACGCTGGTCTCCCGCAGCGCCGCGACCCTGGCCGTGCCGCCGAGCGAGAGCGCCCAGAGCATCAGGCCGTACGAGAGCAGCGCGACGACCCCGCCGAACAGGCCGAGCCGCCACTCGGCCCTGACGGTGCGCAGCGCCCCTCGGCCGCGCACGGCGAGCGCGAGCAGCGGCATCGGGACGCTCTCCACCAGGAAGAGGTGCACCGTGTAGCCGAGCAGGTCGCTCGCCGCGTGCACGCCGCCGGCGTCCGAGACGGTGTAGCCGGCCACGCACAGGCCGGCGGCGACGGCGTACGCGATCGGCACCGCGCGGATGTCCGCGACGCGGTTCGAGAGCACCAGGCTGGTGATGCCCACCGAGATCAGGGCGACGCCGGACCAGGCGGCACGGCCCAGCGGCTGGCCCATGACGAGGACCGACAGGACAGCCACGGACAGCGGTGAGACCCCCCGGATGATCGGGTACATCTGCCCGAAGTCGCCCAACTGGTAGGCCCTGACCAGGAAGAGCCGGAAGGCCGTGTTGAGCACGGTGGAGACGGCGATGAAGAGCCAGGCGCGGCCGCCGGGCGGGGCGACGAAGGGCACGGCGGCGGCGCAGACCACCAGCGCCGTCGCGTCGACCATGCCGATGGACATCAGGCGGTCGCTGCCGGACTTCACGGCGGCGTTCCAGGAGGCGTGGGTCAGGGCGGAGGCGAGCGCGAGGACCGTCGCGAGCGATGAGATGGACACTCGGGCATTAGATCCGAGTTGGCTGTACAACTTCTCTGATTTCGGGCAGGCCGGAGGAGTGTTGGGCAGCGTTTCACCTGCCCGACACCCCTCCGGTCCCGACCCCGGCCGGCCCCGGCTCCGGCTTGACGGCAAGCCTGCTGTCCGACCTGTTGTCAGGCCGCCGCGTCGCCGTCCCAGTCGATGCCGATCTCGGCCAGCCAACGGCGGTCGTCCGCGTGCGGGTCGCGCGCGGACGGCACGGCCGGGGTGGCGGACGGTGCGGCCGGTTCGGCCGGGGTGCGGGGCGTACGCGGGATCTCCTGGACCGGGCCCAGGCCGTAGCGCTCCGCGGCGGCGGTGGAGGCGGCGTCCGGTTCGATCACGCCGACGTGGACGGCACTGTCGTCACCCGGATCGATGACGACGAGTTCGGGCTCGGGAAGGCGGCGCAGGGTGACCCGGCGTCCGCAGCTGGGGCAGGTCCACTCGTCGGCGCCCGAGGCGAGCCGGCCGACCAGTTTCATCTCGTGGATCACACGCATGTCGTGTACCCCCCTCGGGCCCCGTCAACAGGGCCTATGAAGGGGATGCCCGGGTTTGGGCGGGCTCACTCCGGAGTTACTCCAGGAAAAGCCCGCGAGCCGCCGCCGACTGCTCGATCCCCTCCAACCGCGCCTCCGCGCCGGGCAGTTCGTCGCACATCGCCTGGAGCAGCACCCGGCCCAGCATCATCGGGGCGCAGGCCGTGTCGAAGACCAGGCCGGTGCCGACGGCGGCCGGCAGCAGCACGTCGGAGAGCTTGGCCACCGGCGCGAACGAGCTGTCCGCGACGGTGAGGACGGTCAGGCCGCAGTCCCGGGCGACGGCCAGAGCGTCCATCAGTTCGCGCGGGTAGCGCGGCAGGGCGAAGCAGAGCAGCGCACTCGCCCCGGCCGCAGTGGCCTGTTCGAGGCGGTCGGCGAGCATCGAGCCGCCCTCGTCGATCAGCCGGATGTCGGGGTGCACCTTGGCCGCGAAGTACGCGAAGCCCCGGGCCTGCGCGGAGGCGGCGCGCAGGCCGAGCACCGGCAGCGGCCGGGAGGCGGCCAGCACCCGCGCGGCGCGCAGGATCGGCCCCGGGTCGGCGAGGAGTTCGGCGAGGTGGCGCAGGTGGGCGATCTCGGCGAGGACGGCCTGCTGGTGCTCGTTGCGGACGGCGTCGTCCTGGGTCTCGGGCGCGGCGGGCTCCCCCGCGCCGAGTTCGCGCAACTGCTTGCGCAGGGCCGGGTAGCCGTCGTAGCCGAGGGCGACCGCGAAGCGGGTCACCGACGGCTGGCTGACACCGGCGAGTTCGGCGACCTCGACACTGGACAGGAACGGGGCCTCGGTGGCGTGCCGGACCAGCGAATGGGCGATCCGCCGCTGGGTCGGGGTCAGCCGGTGCCCCTCGAAGAGCTGGAGCAGCCGGGCGGACGGGCCTACGGCGCCGGTGTCGTCGGTGGCGGTCATAAGCTTTTCCTCCCGATGCGGGCTGTTCGGACGACTGTGCAGCAGTCTCGCCCCCTGGGCAAAGACGTCTCGACCGGCGGGACGCCCCCGGCCGGCCCGGCCCCGGTCCCCGGCCCGGCCCCGGGCCCGGTCTCGGGGTGACCCTGATTTCTCCCTGAGCCGCCCCGGAGAGCGGCGCGCAGCGATGGACCTCGGCCCCGTCCGGTGGTCACCATGGACCTCATGGAATCTCGCCAGGACGAACTGCGCCGCGACCTCGACGCCGCCGTGCAGACCCGCAAGGAGCTGGGCGCGGAGTACGAGAGCGAGATCGTCGACTCGTTCCTCGCCCGGATCGACGCCCGGATGGACGCCCGGACCGCACCGCGGCCCGCCGCGCCGGCGGACCGCGACCGCGACCGGGACCGGGACCGCCGCCAGGGGCGGGGCACCCGCTTCACCCTGAGCGTCGTCTCACTCGTGATGGGCGTCCCGCTCACCGCCATCGCCTCCGAGAGCGCCGGGGTCACCGGCCTGATCGTCTGCTGGGCCGGGATCGTCGGCGTCAACGTCTCCGCCGGGCTCGCCGACACCCGCCGCGAACGGCAGGCGGCCCGCAGCGCCCGGAGCGAGTGGTCCTGAGCACCCCTCACCCCGGGCCCCGGCCCGCCGGTCAGGCCAGCGGGCCGGTGACGCGCTCGACCGCGCGCAGCAGGTCGCCGGAGGCCACCAGCTCCGCGGCCGACTCCAGGTCGGGCGACAGGAAGCGGTCGCGGCCGGCGCCCGCCACCCCCGCCTCCCGGGCCGCGCCGAGCGCGGCGGCCGTGGCGGGGGCCAGCGGCCCGCTGCCGTCGGCCTGCTGACGGATCTCCAGCGCGCGCGCCGCGGCGGTCAGTTCGACGGCGAGGATACGGCCGAGGTTCTGCACGGACTGGCGCAGCTTGCGCGCGGCGGACCAGCCCATCGAGACGTGGTCCTCCTGCATCGCCGAGGACGGGATCGAGTCGACCGAGGCCGGCACGGCGAGCCGCTTGTTCTCGCTGACCAGGGCCGCCTGGGTGTACTGGGCGATCATCAGGCCGGAGTCGACGCCCGGGTCGTCCGCCAGGAAGGCCGGCAGGCCGTGCGAGCGGGCCTTGTCGAGCAGCCGGTCGGTGCGGCGCTCGGAGATCGAGCCGAGGTCGGCGGCGGCGATGGCGAGGAAGTCCAGCACGTACGCGACCGGCGCGCCGTGGAAGTTGCCGTTGGACTCCACCCGGCCGTCGGCCAGCACCACCGGGTTGTCGACCGAGGCCGCCAGCTCGCGCGAGGCGACCAGCTGAGCGTGCGCGAGGGTGTCGCGCCCGGCGCCCGCCACCTGCGGGGCGCAGCGGATCGAGTAGGCGTCCTGGACGCGCGGCGCGTCGTCCTGGTGGTGGCCGGTCAGGCCGGAGCCGGCGAGGACGGCGAGCATGTTGGCGGCGCTCAGGGCCTGGCCCGGGTGCGGGCGGATCGGGCCGTGCAGCTCGGGCGCCAGCACCTTGTCACTGCCGAGCAGGGCCTCCAGCGACATCGCGGCGGTGACGTCGGCGGTGGTGAACAGCCGGGAGAGGTCGGCGATCGCCATCACCAGCATGCCGAGCATGCCGTCGGTGCCGTTGATGAGGGCCAGGCCCTCCTTCTCCAGCAGCTCGACCGGCGCGATGCCGGCCTCGGCGAGCAGCTCGCCGCCCGGGCGCTCGACGCCGTCGGGGCCGGCCGCGACGCCCTCGCCCATCAGGACGAGCGCGCAGTGCGAGAGCGGCGCGAGGTCGCCGGAGCAGCCGAGCGAGCCGAACTCGCGGACGACGGGGGTGATGCCCGCGTTGAGCAGCGCGGCCATGGTCTGCGCGACCAGCGGGCGGACGCCGGTGCGGCCGGAGGCGAGGGTCTTCATCCGCAGGAACATCAGCGCGCGGACGACCTCGCGCTCGACCGCGGGCCCCATCCCGGCGGCGTGCGAGCGCACCAGCGAGCGCTGCAGCTGGGCACGCAGCTCGGGGCTGATGTGGCGCACCGCGAGGGCGCCGAAGCCCGTGGAGACGCCGTAGACGGGGCGCGGTTCGGCGGCGAGCGCCTCGATCGTCGCGCGGGCGGCCGCCATCTCGGCGATCGCGTCGGGGCCGATCTCGACCCGGGCATTCCCCCGCGCGACGGCGAGCACGTCCTCCGCGCTCACGTCGGCCTTGCCCACCTGGACGACGGGCGCGTCGGGGGCCACAGCACTGTGCATATCCATATACACCATCACATCAGGTGAATGAAGATATGACAACCGACACCGCCGACCGGCCGCCCCGCCTCACCGGGAGCCCTGGCCGACCGGTCGCGCCGCAGGTGGAGCACTCTGGTGGGGGACAGCGACCGGAGGCGGAGGACAGATGAGTCGAGCGACGGCACGGCGGCGGGTGGTGCGGCTGCGCGGGGCGGAGTCCTCCGCCCGGCCGGACGCGCTGGCGGCGGAGGAGCCGCTGGAGATCCGGCTCGGCGGCGAGGCGCTGACGGTGACCATGCGCACCCCGGGGCACGACTTCGACCTGGTGGCCGGGTTCCTGGTCGGCGAGGGACTGGTGCACGCCACGGACGACCTGGCCGCGCTGCGGTACTGCGCGGGGACGGACGAGGACGGCGCCAACACCTACAACGTGGTCGACGCGACCCTGCGCACCCCCGGCGTGCTGCCGCTCTCCGCGCACCGCAACCTGCTCACCACCAGCGCCTGCGGGCTCTGCGGCCGGGACACCGTGGAGGCCGTCCGCACCCACCTGCGCCGACCGGTCGCGGACGACCCGCTGCGGGTCACCCCGGAGCTGCTGTACGGACTGCCGGACGAGCTGCGGGCCGCCCAGCGGACCTTCGACTCGACCGGCGGCCTGCACGCGGCCGGCCTGTTCGACGCCGGCGGCCGGCTGCTCTGCGCCCGCGAGGACGTCGGCCGGCACAACGCGGTGGACAAGGTGGTCGGCTGGGCCCTGCGCGAGGGCCGGCTGCCGCTGGCCGGGCACCTGCTGCTGGTCAGCGGGCGGGCCTCGTTCGAGCTGACCCAGAAGGCGGCACTGGCCGGCCTGCCGCTGCTGGCCGCCGTCTCGGCGCCGTCCTCGCTGGCGGCGGACCTCGCCGAGGAGCTCGGCCTCACCCTGGTCGGCTTCCTGCGCGGCCGGAGCGCCAACGTCTACACCCGGCCCGACCGGGTCGCGGTGGCCCCGGCCGGCTGAGCGCCGGGCATGCCGGAGGGGCCCGGCCGTCCGGCCGGGCCCCTCCGGGCAGTACTGCGGGCGGAGCGTCAGTCGCGCTTGCGGCGGCGGACCAGGATCACCACGACGACGAGCAGGATCGCCAGCAGGACGATCACCACGAGCCCGCCGATCAGCTTGCCGAAGAAGCCCGACTTCTTCTTCTTGGACTTCGACTTGGACTTCGACTTGGCCAGCTGCGTGGTGTGCTCGGCCGCCTTCGCCGCCGTGCCGCTCGACGCGCCTGCCGCCGCGGCCGGCGCCTGCGCGGGCGCCGCCTGGGCCGCTGCCGCGGTGCGCGGCGCGGCCTGGGCCGGGGCGGCGGCGAGCGCCGCACCGCCGAAGGCCAGTGTGATGGACAGGAACAAGCTCGCCAGACGCGCGCTCATCGACTCAACTCCCGATTCCGGCGGGGCCCC
Organism: Kitasatospora sp. NPDC057223; assembly: GCF_042669755.1. NCBI lineage: Bacteria > Bacillati > Actinomycetota > Actinomycetes > Kitasatosporales > Streptomycetaceae > Kitasatospora > Kitasatospora sp. NPDC057223. The sequence continues at coordinate 27,817 of NZ_JBHUWW010000089.1, forward strand.
CATGGCTGCCGATCGCGCCTACTGTGCCATGCGCCGCACTGCCGTGACAGCCCTGGAGCAGGGCTGTTCCCGGACCGCGACCCACCCGGCACAGGGCGGTCACCGACACGCACCGGCTACCCCGCCCGGCCCTGTCCATTCCCGGCCCCGGAGCGGACGCGCAGGCGCGGGCGGATCAGGCGGGCGGCGGCGAGGCCGGACCGGAGAGGGCCACCGCGACCAGCGACCGCATCGCCGAGGCGATCTGACCGAGCGGCAGGGTCGCGTCGTCCGCGAAGAGTTCGACCAGCCAGCCGCCCGCGACGTTCTGCCCGCCGGCCGCGACCATCCCCCGGTAGCCGCTGACCACGAGCATCGCCTCCTCCGCCGGGTCGTTGCCCGCCGCACCCGCGCGCAGCGCGAAGGCGCCGCCGCGTACCGTCCGCCGGGTCAGCGGATAGTGGCGCAGGTCGAAGATCGCGTCCGGGGCCTCGATCTGGGCGCGCTGGGTCTCGGCCCGGCTGCTGCTCGGGCCGCTCGTCATCCGGTAGACGGCGTGCTGGACGGTGCGCATCAGGTGCGAGCCGGGCGGCACGTAGGAGATCCACCAGCCGACCGCGTCGAGCAGCCGCGCGGCGGTCTCGGCGACGGCGGAGAGCCGGCCCAGGGTGTCGGCGGGGTGGTGGTGGCGGACGGCGCCGGACTGGTCGAGCGCGGCGAGGACGACGGTGAGCAGCTGGCCGGGGTCGGCGCTGTGCGCGGTGCCGCGGATCCGGCGGCGGTCCCCGCTGCCGCGCGCGCCGGACCGGCGGGGGTCGGTGCGGTGGTGCGGGTCGGCGGCGTCGGCGAGCAGCACGGTCGGGTCCGGGGAGAAGCCGGGACCGTGGCTGCGGCCGGCCACCACGGGGTGGGCGGCCCGGGCGGCCTTGGCCCGGTACTGGGCGGCGTCGGCGAGCCGGAACAGCCGGTCGGGGGTGGTGACGGGGCCGATCGAGTCGCCGGTGGAGGCGACGCCGCAGGCCACGCCCTCGCCCTCGGCGAGGGCCAGCGCGCGGGCGCAGAGCTCCTCGGCGACGGCGACCACCTCGTCCGCCTTCTGGCCCTCCGCGAGCAGGCAGAACTCGTCGCCGCCGAGCCGGGCGGCGAGGCTGCCGGGGAGTTTGGCGGCGGCCAGCGAGAGCTGGTGGGCGAAACGTTCCAGCAGCCGGTCGCCGACCTCGTGGCCCAGCTGGTCGTTGACCCGCTTGAGGCCGTTGACGTCGCAGACCACCAGCGAGACCACGGTGTTGTCCCGGTTGTGGGCCTGCAGGGCGCCCTCCAGCCGGGCGTCGACGGCGCGCCGGTTGGCGAGGCCGGTGAGCGGGTCGGTGAAGGCGAGGCGGCGCAGGTCGGCGAGGCGTTCGGTCTGGGCCAGGCCGGCCGAGATCTGGGCGGCGAGCAGGGTGGCGTAGTCCGCGTCGCCCTGGGTGAACAGCGGCCGGCCGGCGACCCGGGCGAGGTAGAGCTCGCCCCAGGCCTGCCCGTGCAGCACGATCGGCGCGACCAGGCAGCACTCGCGCCCGCGCCGGCGCAGTCCGGCGGCGCGGTGCTGGCGGAACGCGCTGTCGCCCGGGAGTCCGGGGCCGGTGGGCTGGGGGGTGTCCGGGGCGCCCTCGGGCGGTTCGGCGGCCTCGGCGGTCTGCAGCCAGGCGCGCGGCAGGCCGCCGCTCGTCCAGCGTTCCTCCAGGTAGGTGACGATCTCGGGGAAGTCCGCCACCGGGTAGGACTCGTCCTCGGGCAGCTCCTCCTCGCCGGGCGCCAGCTCCCCGTGGTTGACGAGGACGCGCAGCCGGCCCGACTCGCGGTCCCAGACCGAGACCGCCGCCATGGTGGCGTCGAGCGCCTCGGTGGCGCGCACGGCCGCGGCCCGGACGGCTTCGAGCGGGGTGAGGGCGCCGGCCATGTCCTGGGCGAGCTCGACCACCGACTGCAGCCGCAGGTCGGAGGTCAGCGCGGACGGTTCGCAGTCCGTCATGGTCGCCTCACCGCTCACCGGCTCCCCTCGATCCCTGTGGTCGGCCCCGCCGCTCGCGCGCCGGTGCCGGGCCGTCACGGGGCGCGCGGTCCGGAACGCGCTCCGAAACCAACACTATGGCGGCTTTCGCCAGGCAGTGCCCCATTTGTCAGGGTTAACGCGCGCGGCCGCGCCAAGGTTTCAGCCGATGCGCGTAGGCGCGAAGCAGGAGGTGAGGGCGCCCGGCGCCGGCCGGGTCAGCCGTTGCGCGGGGTGCGCCGGGACAGCAGCCACGGCTCGACCAGGCCGAGCCCGCGCACCGGGCGGCGCCACATCGGCTGGAGCCGGAACCGGTGCCCCGCGTTGACCTCGCCGCCGAGCGTCATGCCGGCGGCCGCCGACAGCGCCTCGGCCAGCTCCGGTCCGTCCGGCTCGGCGGGCGCGACACTGCCGTTCTGCTCCAGCGCCGCCGCGAACTCGCCGTCGATCAGCACCGCGTCCTTGGGCGCGATGGAGGTCAGCCGGCTGGCCAGGTTCACCGTGGTGCCGAACACGTCGCCCATCCGGGAGGTGACGGTGCCGAACGCCAGGCCCACCCGCAGCTCCGGCATGGTGTCCTCGCCGGCCAGCGTCTCGACCAGGCCGAGCGCGATCTCGGCGGCCGTCACCGGGTCCTCCGAGACGTACAGGATCTCGTCGCCGAGGGTCTTGATCACCCGGCCGCCGAGGCCCGCGATCAGGTCCGAGCAGGTGTTCTCGAAGGTCTCGACGAGTTCGCCGAGCTCCTCCTCCTCCAGCCGGCGCGACAGCCGGGTGAAGCCGACCAGGTCCGCGAAGCCGACGGCGAGCCGGCCGCTGGTCATCTCGGTGTCCTCGGCGGCCTGCACCACCCGGCCGGTGACGGCGGCCAGCTGGCGGCGCCAGACGTACACCAGGAACTGCTCCAGCTCCGGCAGCAGCAGCTCCACCAGCGGGTACGCCACCTCGGCCCGGGTCAGGCCCGGCTCGACGGACTGGGTGAGGCTGTCCAGGAAGGTGTCCATCTGCCAGCCGGCCAGCCGGGCGGTGGTCTGGCCGGTGGAACGGGCCACCTGGATCGCCATCGACTCGCTCAGCAGCCCGGACTCGACCAGGCCGGCGAGCCGCCGCAGGGCGATCACGTCGCTGTCGGTCAGCGCCCGGGACTGCCCGATGTCGGGGAACCCCATCGCCCGCCAGAAGCGGCTGGCCAGCTCCATCGGCACGTCGGCGGCGCGGGCGGCCTGGTACGGGGTGTACCGGCGCGGCGCGTCCAGGATCAGCCGCTCCAGTTCGAGTGCGACCGTCTCGTCGGCCGCACCAGCCGTCGCGCCGCCACTGCCGTCGTCTGCCACCGGTCCGTCCCCGTGCGGTTGCCGCACTTGCTCATGTCCCGCCTACTCGACACCCCGGCGGTCGCGTACACCGCCCACCCCGGAGGGGGTAGTGGCGCGCCTCACACCGCTGCCAGGTGGAATGTTCGCACGAAATCGCGTAATCCGGGGCATCCGGCCAAGGCGTGGAGAGGCCGCGGAGGGGCTCGGCGGCGGCCTCAGCCGCCGTCCGGCCGTACGTGTACGACGTCGCCCGCGCCCACCGGCTGCCGGCTGCCGTCGGCCGTCCGGACGACCAGGCGGCCGTCGCCGTCGATCGCCACCGCCTCGCCGGCGAGCTCGCGCCCGCCCGGCAGCTGGACCTTCACGGCGCGCCCGAGCGTGCTGCAGCGGTCGGTGTACGCGCTCAGCAGGCCGCTCGCCTGCGGGTCGCCGGACGCGGCCGTCCACTCGCCGTACAGGTCGGCGAACTCGCGCAGCAGGGCCCGCAGCAGGGTGCCGCGGTCGGTGACGGCCGCGCCGGCCAGGGCGAGCGAGGCGGCGGCGGGGACGGGCAGTTCGTCCTCGCGCAGCGAGACGTTGATGCCGAGGCCGGCGACCACCGCGCCGTCGGCCAGCTCGGTGAGGATGCCGCCGAGCTTGCGCTCCGCGCCGTCGATGACGACCTGGAGGTCGTTGGGCCATTTCAGTGCGACGTCCACCTCGGCGACCCGCCCGAGCGTGCTGGCCGCGGCCACGCCGACCAGGATCGGCAGCCAGCCGAAGCGCTCCACCGGCACCCCGGCGGGCCGCAGCAGGACGGAGAGGAACAGCCCGGAGCGAGCCGGCGCCGACCAGCGGCGCTCCAGCCGGCCGCGGCCGGCGCTCTGCTCCTCGGCGACCAGCACCGCGCCCTCGGCTGCGCCCGCCCTGGCGCGGGCGGCGAGGTCGGTGTTGGTGGAGCCGGTCCCGGCGACGACGTCGAGGGCGGTCCACAGGCCGCCGGGCACCAGCAGGTCGCTGCGCAGGGCGGCGGCGTCCAGCGGCGGACGGCCGAGGTCGGTCCAGGGGGACGGCCCGGCGTGGCCGAAGCCGCGCAGTCCGCTGCGGCGCGGGGCTGACTCAGACTCACTCATGGGGCGAGCCTAGGGCGTGCCGGGGGGATCGGGCCGGGCACCGCGCCACGCCGGTGCCCGACCGGGGTTTCGGAGCGGCTGCGCGTAGGCCGCACCATCGTCCCGCAGAACGCTCGTTAACACACTGTGTCGCTGGCCATAACAGGAAACCGTCCGCGCTGGCTACGCTACCCAGCGGTAGTTCGTTGCGCCGCCCTGCCCTCACCCAGTACCGACAGGACGCGGCCCAGGATCAGGGAGAGCGACCGGATGACCGAGGCCACGTACGACCCGCACACCACCGCCGGCAAGCTGGCCGACCTCCGGCGCAGGCTCGACGAGGCGGTGCACTCCGGCTCCGCCGCCGCCGTCGAGAAGCAGCACGCCAAGGGCAAGCTGACCGCCCGCGAGCGGGTCGTGGAGCTGATGGACGAGGGCTCCTTCGTGGAGTTCGACGAGTTCGCCCGGCACCGCTCGACCAACTTCGGCCAGGCGAAGAACCGGCCGTACGGCGACGGCGTGGTCACCGGCTACGGCACCGTCGACGGCCGCCAGGTCGCCGTCTTCGCCCAGGACTTCACCGTGTTCGGCGGCTCGCTGGGCGAGGTGTTCGGCGAGAAGATCGTCAAGGTGATGGACTTCGCGCTGAAGACCGGCTGCCCGGTCATCGGCATCAACGACTCCGGCGGCGCCCGGATCCAGGAGGGCGTGGTCTCGCTCGGCCTGTACGGCGAGATCTTCCGCCGCAACGTGCACGCCTCCGGCGTCATCCCGCAGATCTCGCTGATCATGGGCCCGTGCGCGGGCGGCGCGGTGTACTCCCCCGCGATCACCGACTTCGTGGTGATGGCCGACCAGACCTCGCACATGTTCATCACCGGCCCGGACGTCATCAAGACCGTCACCGGCGAGGACGTCGGCATGGAGGAGCTGGGCGGCGCCCGCACGCACAACGCGAAGTCCGGCGTCGCGCACCACCTGGCCGCCGACGAGAAGGAGGCCGTCGAGTACGTCAAGAACCTCCTCTCCTACCTGCCCTCCAACAACCTGAGCGACCCGCCCTCGCACCCCGAGGAGGCGGACCTCACCCTCACCGACGAGGACCTCGAACTCGACACCCTGGTGCCGGACTCGGCGAACCAGCCGTACGACATGCACACGGTCATCGAGCACGTCCTCGACGACGGCGAGTTCCTGGAGACCCAGTCGCTGTACGCCGGCAACATCCTCACCGGCTTCGGCCGGGTCGAGGGCCACCCGGTCGGCGTCGTCGGCAGCCAGCCGATGAACCTCGCCGGCTGCCTGGACATCGCGGCCAGCGAGAAGGCCGCGCGGTTCATCCGGACCTGCGACAGCTTCAACATCCCGGTGCTGACCTTCGTCGACGTGCCCGGCTTCCTGCCCGGCACCGAGCAGGAGTGGGACGGCATCATCCGGCGCGGCGCCAAGCTGATCTACGCCTACGCCGAGGCGACCGTCCCGCTGATCACCGTCATCACCCGCAAGGCCTTCGGCGGCGCGTACGACGTGATGGGCTCCAAGCACCTCGGCGCCGACCTCAACCTCGCCTGGCCCACCGCGCAGATCGCCGTGATGGGCGCCCAGGGCGCCGTCAACATCCTGCACCGCCGCGAGATCGCCGAGGCCGAGGCCGCCGGACACGCCGACGCCAAGCGCGCCGAACTGCTCGCCTCCTACGAGGACACCCTGCTCAACCCGTACCTGGCCGCCGAACGCGGCTACGTGGACGCCGTCATCGCGCCCTCCGAGACCCGCAAGCACATCGTCCGGGGCCTGCGCGCACTGCGCGGCAAGCGCGAGACCCTGCCGCCGAAGAAGCACGGCAACATCCCGCTGTAGCCCGCAGCCGTTCGGAGAGAGGATTGAGTCATGCCCCCGATCCACGTGCTGCACGGGCAGCCGACCCCCGAGGAGCTGGCCACCGTCCTGGCGGTGGTCTCAGCCCGGGCCGCCGCCGCGCAGGCCGCCGCCGAGGCGGCCCGCAGCGGCGCCGGCCCGGCCTCCCCGTGGAACGACCACGCCCGCCGCCTGCGCACCGCCCCCAAGCCGGGCGTCAACACCTGGCGGACCTCCGGCTGGGCCGGCTGACCGGACCCCCGGGGCAATCCGGGCCGGATGGCCCGGATTGCCCCGAAAACTGAGTACGGATACTCAGGCGCACCGGCGGCCCGGCCGCGCACCCTGGAAGCGTGCTCTGGTCAGACCCCCGCGACGAGCCCTCCCCCGAGGCCCGCCGGCAACAGGAACGGCTGCGCCGCGCAGGACCGGTCCTCGCCGTCCTCGCGCTGGTGATGGCCATCCTGCTGGTGCTCTGAGGACCCCGCAGCCGCCTCCCCTACGCTGGTGGCCATGACCGACCGCCGCATCCTCGTCCTCGCCTCCGCCTCCCCCGCCCGCCTCGGACTGCTGCGCCAGGCGGGCCTCGACCCGCAGGTCGTGGTCAGCGGCGTCGACGAGGACGCGATCACCGCCGCCACCCCCGCCGACCTCGCGCTCGTCCTCGCCGAGGCCAAGGCCAAGGCCGTCGCCGCCGACCTGACCGGCGGCGAACTGGTGATCGGCTGCGACTCCGTCCTGGAGCTGGACGGCGAAGCACTCGGCAAGCCCGCCGACGCCACCGAGGCACTCGCCCGCTGGCAGTCGATGCGCGGGCGCTCCGGCGTGCTGCAGACCGGCCACTGCGTGATCGACACCGTCACCGGCCGGCAGACCTCCGCGACGGCCTCCACCACCGTGCGGTTCGGCACCCCGGACGACGCCGAGATCGCCGCGTACATCGCCTCCGGCGAGCCCCTGCACGTGGCCGGCGCGTTCACCCTGGACGGCCGCTCGGCGCCGTTCGTCGACGGCATCGACGGCGACCCGGGCAACGTCATCGGCCTGTCCCTGCCGCTGCTGCGCCGCCTGCTGGCCGACCTGGGCATCCGGATCACCGACCTCTGGGCCTGACCGCCGACAGCGCGGATCCTCCGTACCCAGGCACATTCCGACCGGTCGGATTGTGCGGGTTCCGACAGATACCCGGGCGAACATCTATCCCGGTGATCCAGCCCGCACGGCCGTGCGACGCCGCTAGGCTGGCGCCGCCGCCTATTCGGGAAGGGGAAAGCGGATGACGGACAGCGTGCTCAACGTGGTGCTGGGCCTGACGGCCAGCGCCATCAGCGCCGCGCTGGGCTGGCTCGCGCAGAACCTGCGGCGGCGCCGGCGGCTCGGCCGGGTACGGGAGTTCTTCGGGATGCCCGACGGAAGCGACTGCCTCCTGGTGGTCAACCGCCACACGGCGTCGGCCAGTTCGAAGAGCGTCTCACGGGGCGACGTGTTCGCCCTGATGGAGCTGGCCGGCCTGGTGCAGGAGTGCGGCGCGCGGCCGGAGATCGTCGCACACGACGAGGTGCGCCAGGGGCTGGGCCACCGGGCCGAGTTCTGTCTGGGCGGGCCGGTCAGCAACGACCGGACGGCCGCGCACCTGGTCTCCTGGCTGCCCGGCGTCACCTTCACGGCGGAGCCGGACCGGCCGTTCGGCGAGACCATAACCGTCGGCGACGACCACTACCGCTACCTGCGCCCCTCCGAGACGCCGGGCGGGCGGGTGTACGTGCTGCTGGCCCGCCTGCGGACCGGACACGGCGGCCGGCCCGCGTTCCTGATCGCCGGCCAGACCGCGACCTCCAACCACGCCGCCGTCCGCTACCTGGTGGCCCATCACCGGGAGCTGGCCCGCAAGCACGGCACGGACGGGACGTTCGCGCTGGTGCTGCAACTGATCAACTCCAGCGCCTACGGCCCGGACCTGGTGGAACCGGTCGCCGACGTCACCCGCCGGGCCCTCGCCCGGCCGGTGGAGGCGGCCGGCGCCACCACTGCGGGTGCGACTCCCGCGCCGCTACCGGCGCAGTCGTCGCCACCGGCTTCATGATGTGGCGAAGGCCACGGCACGGACCGGACGGTCCGCGGCTGCGGCAATCCGGTGCGCGTAGCGTCTCCACCTGCGGCGCGTACCGCTGCGTGCCCGTCTGATCACACCTGCGGGTGACCCTCCGTGTGGGATAGCTCACCACCATGGGCTACTCGCCGGTACCACCCTGTAATCCATAGACTCGACGAGGTTCAAGAAGGGAGCCATTGTGCGCAAGGTGCTCATCGCCAATCGCGGAGAAATCGCCGTCCGCGTCGCCCGGGCCTGCTCGGATGCCGGTATCGCCAGCGTCGCCGTCTACGCCGAGCCCGACCGGGA
>NZ_JBHUWW010000090.1:0-36348 GCF_042669755.1 Kitasatospora sp. NPDC057223
GCCCCGGGCCTCCCCCAAGGCCCGGGGCGCTGCCGTGTCGTGGGCTACGGCCTCACTTCTTGTTCTTCCAGAGCGGGCTGGTGGCGATCGCCTGGAGCTGGGCGTTGGTCAGCGCCGGCGTGCTCCGGGTCGCGGCCTTGTTCTGGGCGCCGCTGTTGAACGCGCTGATCACCACCCGCAGGCCGTCCGGGTGCAGGGTGTCGACGGTCCACATCGCGGGGTTGCCGTTCTGCTTGCGGACCACGACCTTGGTGCCGTCCGGGAGCGTCTGGGCGCTGCCGTAGAGCTGCGCGACGATGTCACCGTGCTCCGCCGTGCCGTTCTGGTGGTCCTTGACGTCCCGGGTCAGGTCCTGGACGTTGAGCTGCACCATGCTCTTGCCCTTGGCGTCCGTCACCACGAAGTCGGCGTAGCCGGGCTGGCCGTCGGTCTCGCTCTCGGTGAGCCCGGCCGGGAGCAGGGTGGCGGTGATCGCCAGGATCTCCTCCTTCGAGTACTCCTTGCCGGTGTCCCGGGGCGTGGGCGCCTTCGGCACCGGCAGGGCCGCGACGACCTTGTCCCACGACTTGTCCGTCACGACGGCGGTGAGGCGGGCCGGGTCCAGCGGCGGGGCCGGTCGGCTGACCGGTGCGTCCTTCTCCTTCGGCGCGTTCCACTCGGAGAGCGTGATGTCGCGGCCGTCCTTGCCCAGCAGCTCGGCGTACCACCACTTGGTGTCGGCCCGCCCGTCCGGGTACTCGTAGCCCTGGTACACGATCAGGGCGGAGCCGTCCGGGAGGGTGCTGGTGGTGCAGGCGTCGAAGCGGGTGAGCTTCTTGTCCGGGCAGCCGAGGTCGCTCTGCGAGGTGTCTCCGGGCGCGTGCCGGGTGATGTTGATGCCGATCGCCGCCTTGCCCTTGCCGTCGTCGAACACCACGCTCGCACCGGCCGACCCAGTGATGACCGGCTTGTCACTGCTCGCCTCGGTGCCGGTCGCGGACACCTTGGTCGACGTGCCCTCGGGCAGCAGGGCCTTGAACGTGGCGAGCACCTCGTCCGCGCTGACCTGCGACGCCTGGGCGGCGCTCGGCGAGGCGCTCGGTGAAGCACTGGGGGTGGCCGTGGCGGCGGGAGCGGGGGTACCCGAGCCCGAGCCCGAATCCGCGGCGCTGACCGCGACCCGCCCGCCCACCGGGCCGCCGGCGATGCCGCCCGCCAGGTACGCGCCGCCGGTGCCGACCAGGGCGAGCGCCGTCGCTCCGCCCGCGACGGCCACCGCGGTGCGCCGGCGCCAGCGCCGGCGGCCGCGCTGGAGGCCGCCCGCGAGGAGCGGCGCCTGTTGGGTGTCGAACGCATCGCCCGTCCGGGTGATGGCGAAGAGAAGATCGTCCTCGAACTTGTCGTCTTCGGGCATGCTTGATCACCGTTTCCGTGGTCGCAGGATGAGCGGGGGACTACCGGGGGCGGGCGCGATCCGGCGCGCCGCCCGTTCAACGGGCGACGAGCTCCGCGAGCGAGTCGCCGAGCAGGGAGCGCAGCCGCGCCAGTGCGCGGGTCGTCCGGGTGCGGACGGCGCCGGAGGTGGAGCGCAGTACCTCCGCCGTCTCCTCGACGCTGCGGTCCTCCCAGTACCGCAGCACCAGGACGGCGCGGTCGCGGGCCGGCAGCCGGCCCAGCGCGTCGAGCAGGGTCAGGCGCAGCGTGCTGTCGCTCTCGCGGCCCTCGGGTTCGGGCAGATCGCCCGTGGGCCGCTCGGTGCTGGAGCGGCGGCGCTGCTGCGCGAGGAACGTGCGCACCATCACCGTGTGCGCGTACGCGCCGGGGTTGTCGATCCTGGCCGACCTGCTGGTCCGCCAGGAGTCGCGGCGCCAGAGCACGTACATCCGGCTCAGCGTCTCCTGGACGAGGTCCTCGGCCAGGTGCGTGTCGCCGCTGGTGAGCAGGCAGGCCGAGCGGTAGAGGTGCCCGGTCCGGGTGGAGACGAGTTCGAGGAACCCGGCGTCCTTCGCGTCCCGTGCTGATGCTGCCCGGCCCATCTGCTGCCCCCCGGTACCGCCTGTCCGTTCTCCCCGACACTTGAACAGATGCTCCGGACGCCGGGGAATGTTACAGCCGGCCCGGAACGGCTTCCGGGCCGGCTGCGGGGGCCGTCCGGCGGCGGCCCGGGGACAGGTGGCGGGTTCAGACCCGGCTGCGCCTGCGGTGGTCGCGGAGCACCGTCGCACCGCCGCCGAGCAGCGCCACCAGCAGGCCGGCGATGCCGAGGATGTAGGTGGCGGTGCGGCGGTCCCGGTCGGTCTGGCTCTCGGCCAGGCCGACCGGCTGCGGGACGATACCGGCGATGGCCAGCTTGACGGGCGGGTCGGGCAGCGCGGTCTCGGCGGGCACGGCCTTGCTGGTGACGGCCTTCAACGGATCGGCCACGCCCCAGCCGATGAAGCGGTTGCGGTCGTGCTCGGTGCGCTGGGCGGTCTGCTCGATCCGCGTGCGGACCTGCTTGGCCGTCCAGTCCGGATGGGCGCCGACGAGCAGGGCGGCGAGCCCGGCGACGTACGGGGAGGCGAAGCTGGTGCCGTTGTCCACGCACTGGCCGCCCTTGGGGACGGTGGAGAGCATGTCGACGCCGGGCGCCGCGATGTCGACGAAGTCGCCGTACTGGGAGAACGCGGCCCGCTCGTTGTTGCGGTCGGAGGCACCGACCGCGAGCACGGTGTCGTAGGCCGCCGGGTAGGTCGGGCCCTCCTTGCCGTCGTTGCCCGAGGAGGCCACCACCACCACGTTGGACTTCTCCGCCAGCGCGATCACGGCCTCCAGCTGGTCGAAGCCGGGGAACTTGCCGGTGTCGTCCTGGCTCCGGACGTCCTGGGAGATGTTGATCACCTTGGCGCCCTTCTGGATCGCCTGCTTGATCGCCTCGACCAGGGTGGTGACGTTGCCGTTGCCCTCGCTGTCGTTCTGCCGGATGGCCAGGATGTTGGCGCCCTTGGCGAGGCCCACGAAGCCCGTGCCGGGCAGCGGCGAGGCGGCGATGATGCCGGCCACCTTCGTCCCGTGGCCGACCTTGTCGTCCTTGCCGCCCCCGGCGTTGTCGGTGAGCAGCGTGCCGCCGTCGATGACCTTGCCGGCCAGCTGGGGGTTGGTGTCGTCCACCCCGGTGTCGATCACGGCCACGGTGACACCGGCGCCGGTCACCTTGCCGTCCTGCCACAACTGCTCCAGCAGGACCCGCTGGAGGGCCCACGGGGTGACCGGGACGTTCGGCGCGGGGCTGGGGCAGTCACCGGCCGCCGCGATGCCGACCGGTGCGCCCCCGGGGCTCTGCGCGCCGGTGTCGGCGTACGCGGGCGTCGCGGCGAGGCTGCCCGCCACCGCGAGCGCGGCCACCAGCGCAGCCGCCTTCCGGTACCTGTCCACCGACACCTTGCCACCCCTCATATGTCCACCCGTGGTCACCGTCGGGAGCTGCCCGGCACGGCCGGACGGCGCGGCTCCCGTGCGCGCGAGGGGCGGGCGCCCAGTACGGACGCCCGCCCTGTACAGCGGAGTTGCACTCACCCCTTGCGGAGCGGATGCCTGGTCAGCCACCCCAGATGTTGCGGTTCTTGTTCTCGGTCTCCTGGTAGCTCTGCGCCGCCTGGTCGAGCGAGGAGCCGATCTGGCCGAGGACCTGCTGCAGGTCGGCGGCCTTGTTGTCCCACTGCGTCTGGTAGGCCTGGTAGCCCTCCTGCGCAGCACCCTGCCACGAAGCGGCGATCTTGGTGACGCCGGACTTCAGCTCGTCGAGCTGGGCCTGGATGCGGGCGGCCGTGGCGCGAACCTCGGAGCTGGCGCCCTGGATGGTGGCGAAGTTAACAAGAATCTGCCCGGACATGATGTCTCCTTGTCGAGGATTCGGTGCCGGCCCTCTGTGGACCGGCCCACGAGTGACGCGGTGGCCTCAGCGGCCTGATCAGATCTGGCCGCCGACGCTGTTCAGCGAGGACTGCTGCTGCGCCTCAGCCTCGGAGTACGCCCGGGTGGTGGCGTTGATGGCTTCCTGGATCTTGCGCAGCGCCTCGTTCAGGCCGCGGGCGTCCTCGTTGAAGCGGTTCTGAAGGTTCTGGTAGGCCGTCGCGGCCTGGCCCTTCCAGCCGGAGGCGATCGAGGAGACAAGGCTGTCGAGCTTCTTCAGCTCACCCTGCACCTGCTCGCTGACCTCGCCCATGTGCCGGGCGAAGGCCTCCATCTCTTCAGCGGTCGTCGTGAACTGACCAGCCATGATCTACCGTCCCCCATGAGACATGTTGTCCGGGCGCTCCTGCTTCGGCCCACCCGTCGACACCACGGCGTGGTGTCCTCCAGCACTTTAGTAGGCGTACGCAAGTCGCCCAACACCGGGAGCCCGGTAGTTACCAGACCATGACACTGGTACCGGGCCCCGGGCCTGACGTCACATCAGGCGGTCTGCGGCTGAGCTGCCCCGTCGGTGCTCAGCACCGGGCCGTCGGGCACCAGGTCGGACCACTCCCTGGGCACCGGCGAGGGCTGGATGTTCTTGTAGCCGAGCCGGGCCTGCGTACCGCCGGCCTCCTCCTCCGCCTGCTTGGCCTCGTCCTGCTGCGGATCGGGCTGCGCGGCGGCCGACGGACCGGCCGGAGAGGCCTGCTGGCTCTGCTGGGCCTGCTTGCGCACGCCCGCCGCGTCACTGTTGGACTGGATCGAGTAGCGCAGCCCCGTCTCGGTGATCAGGAAGTCACTGCCGGAGCCCTCCGCGTTGGCGTCCAGCGCCCGGTAGTACTGGCCGAAACCGGGTGTCACGTGGGCCGAGCCGGCGCCGATGCTGTACTTCGCCGGGTACGTGGTGTCGACCCAGATGCTGCGCCTGGCCGTCTTGCCGTCGGCGTCCATCCCGTCGAAGGTGCTGCAGACGACGTTCTTGGCGTCCTTGGCCGCGTTCCAGTTGTTCACCGGAGCGCCCGCCTTCGCCGGCCAGTCGTCCATCAGCTTCAGCTTGTTCTCCTTCAGCGTGCCCTGGCCGTACTTCGACTGCTCGGCCGGCGTCAGCTCGTCGACCTTCGGACGGGGGTCCTTGTCCTGGTTGTACAGGCCCTGGAGGGCCGGGTTGCGCTCCAGCAGGGCGCTCTGGAAGTCCGTGATCGGGTACAGCTCGTCCTTGCCGACGACGTAGTTCTTCTCGCCGTACTTGACCAGCCGGCCGATCTTCCGGTCCTCGGCGTTCTGCAACTGCACCGAGGAGTTGGCCGACTTGACGTTCGGGTCCATGCCCGGCACCTGCGGGAAGTAGATCGCGCTCCCCAGCTTCAGGGTGTCCAGCCAGGTCGACTTGACCCGCTGCGGCTCCGCGTTCTCGCCGAACACCGCGGTGATCATCGCGCGCTTGTCCGCGTCGGAGGTCTGCGTACCGCCGATCGCGTGGCTGCGCCCCTGCGAGTCGACCAGGTAGTACGCCAGCTTGCTCTGCGTGGCGACGGCGCCCTGCTGCCCGTTGATCTGCGCGTCGTCGATCAGCTGGACCAGTACCGACTGGTCGATGTCCAGGACCTTGTCCTTCGCCTCCAGCGTCCTGGCCTCCGCCCCGCCGGCCACGAACACCGCCTGGTTGACCGTCTCGTGCTTGTCGTCGGAGCCCGGGCTGTTGCAGACCGACCACTTCATCTGCTTGCCCGCGACCGCCTCGGCCGGCAGCTTGTCCGGCGCGTACTGGATGCCGATCGTCGGCCCGTGGTTGGCGTAGGCGTCCAGCACCTGGTCCGCGACCACCACCACCTTGGCACCGGCCGGCAGCACCAGCTTCGCGGACGCCATGTTCAGCACCTGGTGCAGCCGCTTGGTCTTCTTGTCCGCGTCCAGCAGCACCACGTACCGGGTCGTGGACTGCTTGCCCTGGATGATGTTCTTGCCGCTGTCCCAACCCACCGGCGCACTGGGCTTGAACGCGCCCCAGATCCCGAAACCGGTCACCACCAGCACACCCACGACGATGCTCGGCAGCACCGCCTTGACCGGCCGCGGCGCGTCCTCGTCACTGCCGCCCCCACCGGGCAGCAGGAAGGCGCCGACCGTCCGTTTGCGGGCGAAGGTGTAGGCGTTCAGCTCGTCCCGGCGTGATGCCATTGCTCGTCGTCTCCCCTGTATGACCGACATCTGCTGTGTGACCTGCAGTCATGGTGCGGCGCCCGTCGGCCGGACCGTCCGCGAGTCTGCCACCCGCCGGGCGAGGACCACAGCGAACCCTCTACGATGCGGCAGCAGACGGTGAGTACGGTACGGGTACGGTTCGCGAACCAGCCAACCGGGCCGGGAGATCAGATCAGAGAGGGCCACTCGGGGGATGCCAAGCCAGACCGCTCCAGGGCGACGCAGCACATCGCAAGGCGGGGCCGCGGGCCGCGGCAGCCGCCGCGCCGGCGCCGCAACAGCCGCACGGAGCACGCCGACCGCACCCGTGCCGGTCAGGATCCACCCCAGGCCGGGCCTGCTCGGCAGCAGACTGCGCCTGCAGCAACTCGTGCTGATCGAGGTCGCGGTGGCGCTCGTCGCGGTCGGCTGGACCATCAACAAGGCCGCGGCCGGAGCGTTCGCACTGCCCGCCGCCGCCCTGGTCGTCCTCGCGCTCGTCCCGATGCGCGGACGCACCATCCCCGAGGCCCTGCGCGTCCGCTCCGAACTGAAGGCCCGTCGGCGCAAGGCGCAGAGCAACATCCCGCCGCCCGGCACCGACCCCGCCCTCGCCCCCGCCCTCGAACTCGACCCGGCGCTGCGCACCTGCACGCACGCCACCGAGGCCGACTTCGGCGGCCGCCCGGTGCGCCGCGAGACCGGCATGGTCGGCGACGGCACGTTCCTCAGCTCCGTCCTGCTCGTCCAGGCCAAGGACCAGCCGCTGCGCCCCGTGCGCACCGCCCTGCCGCTCCCGCTGGACGTCATCTGCTCGGCCCTCCAGGTGGACGACATCGCCCTGGAGTCCGTCCAGTTGGTGCAGCACACCCAGCCCGCGCCGGCCCCGCACCTGCCCGACCAGTCCCTGGCCGCCCGCGCCTACCAGCAGCTGCCGGACGGCACCGCCACCCCCGGCCTGCGGCTCACCTGGGTCGCCCTCAAGCTCAACCCCGAGCAGGCCTCCACCGCCGTGCTCGCCCGCGGCGGCGGCGAGGAGGGTGCCCGCAAGGCCCTCCAGCGCGTCACCGACCAGCTCGCCGGCCGGCTCAACGGCGCCGGGTTCACCGCGACCGCCCTCGACGAGCGCGAGCTGATCGCCGCCCTGGCCATCTCCACCTGCGCCAACCCGATCGCCGTGGCGGGCCGCCAGGGCACGGGCAGCGGCGGCGGCAGCGCCCGCCGCACCCAGGAGAGCGCCAAGTTCTGGCGGATCGACGACCGCTGGCACAGCACCTACTGGATCTCCAAGTGGCCGCAGCTCAGCCGTCCGGGCGGCGCGCCGGGGCGGATCGCGGCGCCCGACCTGGTCAACCTGGTCACCGGCACCCCCGCCCTGGCCAGCACCTTCAGCCTGACGGCCGCCCGCGGCACCGGCGGATCGGTGGCCATCAGCGGGCACGTCCGGGTGACCGGTCGCAGCGAGAGCGAGGTCGCCCAGGTCGGCCGGCTGGTGGAGTCCCGGGCGCAGAGCGTGGGCCTCGGCCTGTCCCGGCTCGACCTGGAGCAGGCACCCGGTCTGCTCGCCACACTGCCCCTGGGAGGGACTTCCTGATGGCCTACCAGACCTACTCCGGCGCCCAGGTCCAGTCCCCGGCGCCCGCACCGGGCACCGAGCAGGCCCGTGCCAGACCCCGCATCGTGCCCGGCTTCGGACTGCGCGGCCCCAACCGCGAGAAGCACGTGCTGACCGCCGACGACCTCGGCGCGATGGCCTTCCCGGTCGGCGACGACGGTGTGGTCATCGGCGTCGACCCGCAGCAACAGCCCGCCGTACTGGGCCTGTTCCGGCCCACCGCCTACGACCTGGTACTGGTCGGCGGCGTCTGGACGGCGCAGATCATCGCACTGCGGGCCGCCGCGACCGGCGCCCGGATCGCGGTCGAGACCGCCCGGCCGCAGCTCTGGGCCCCGATGGCGCAGGCGGCCGGCGGCGGACAGCCGTGCGTGACCGTCCACCAGGTCGGCCGGCTCGGGCCGCAGGGCGCCTCGGTCGCCTCGCCGGTGCTGGTCGTCCGCGACCTCGGCGCCCGGCCGCCGCGCAGCCGGCTGTCGGCCGCGCCCTGGCAGACCACCCTGACGCTGCTGCCGTACCTGGGGCCGAACGCCTCCCGGGTGCTGAACGCCGCCGACCTGGTGGGCCTTCAGCGGATCTCCCCGCAGGAGGCGGAGCTGGTCGGCCGGATCCTCTCGCTGGGCGACCAGGACGTCGTCTCGCTGCCCACCCTCGGCGAGGACATCACGTTGTGGGCGACCCGGATGCGGCGTCAGTACGTCCGCACCGTCGCGGGCCAGGCCGAGACCCAGGTGCTGGGCGCTCCGCGCCGGATGGACTGATCCGGGCGGCGGGTGCCGCGCCGGACCGGACCGCCGGGGTTCACCCCGAAGAGGACGTTCCCCGGACAGGATGGGACACCGCCTTCGGCGCGTGGCGAATCACGTCCTAATCTTGATGCGACGGCACCGCGAAGAGCGGCGGCGAACACGAGGGAGCCCAAGTGAGCAGCGATCGGGACGGCGTCTACGTCGGCGACAACGCGGCGGAGGACGACGACGATTGGTCCGACGCACCCGACTACACTCCCCCGTCCTGGTACACCCAGAGCGAGCCGGCCGCGGCAGCTCCCGGGGTGCCGGCCCAGCCCGGGCCGGCACCCGTGCCGGTGCAGGCCCCCGGGCCGGCCCCGGCTCCGGCGCCCGCTCCGGTGCCGCCGCACGCCGAGGCGCCCGCGCCGCAGCCCGCACCCGTCCAGCAGCAGGCGCCGCAGCCCGCACCCGCCCCGGTCGCGCCCCTCGCGCCCGCGCCGGTGGAGGCCGCGCCGGTGGAGACCGCCGCGCAGCCCCAGCAGGTCGCGCCGCCGGCCCCGGCGCCCGTCCAGCAGCAGGCTCCGCAGCCCGCACCCGCTCCCGCTCCCGAGCAGCAGCAGCCGTGGGTGCCGACCGCGGATCCGCAGCCGTACCAGCAGGCACCGGTCCAGCAGGCGCCCCAGCAGCAGGCACCGCAACAGCAGGCACCCCCGGCGCAGCCCGTCCAGCAGCAGGCGCCGCAGCAGCCGTACCCGCCGCAGTACCAGGCCCAGCAGCAGCCGCAGCAGCCCTACCCCCCGCAGGCCCAGCAGCAGGCCCCGCAGCAGGGCGGCCAGCCGCAGCCCGGCCCGGACCAGCAGGCCGCCCAGTGGGCCCAGCAGCAGGCGGCGCAGCAGGCCCAGCAGCAGGGCCAGCCGCAGCAGGTGCCCCCGCCCGGCCCGCCGGTCGACCCGCGCCAGGGCGGCTGGCCGCAGCCGACCACCTACCAGCAGCCGCCGCAGCAGCAGGGGGCCCCGGCCGGGCAGCAGGGCTGGCCGCAGCAGGGCGTGCCGCAGGCACCGGCCGCGTTCCAGCAGGGCGGCCCGCCGCAGCAGACGGCGCACGGCGCGCCGCTCGGCTACACGGCCGCCGTCGAGCTGTCCTCGGACCGCCTGCTGCGCAGCCAGCCGAAGCAGCAGCGCCAGCAGGCGCGCTTCCAGTTCGGCGGCAAGGCGGCGGCCGCCGACCGGGCCCGCAAGCTGGAGATCATCCGGACGCCGGTGATGAGCTGCTACCGGATCGCGGTGATCAGCCTCAAGGGCGGTGTCGGCAAGACCACGACCACCACCTCGCTCGGGGCCACGCTGGCCAGCGAGCGCCAGGACAAGGTGATCGCGATCGACGCGAACCCGGACGCCGGCACGCTGGGCCGCCGGGTGAAGCGCCAGACCGGCGCGACCATCCGCGACCTGGTGACGGCGATCCCGCACCTGCGCAGCTACATGGACATCCGCCAGTTCACCTCGCAGGACCTGCACTCCGGCCTGGAGATCCTGGCGAACGACGTCGACCCGGCCGTCTCGACCACGTTCAACGACTCGGACTACCGCTCGGTCATCGACGTGCTCGGCCGGCAGTACCCGATCATCCTGACCGACTCCGGCACCGGGCTGCTGTACAGCGCGATGCGCGGGGTGCTGGACCTCGCCGACCAGCTGATCGTCGTCTCGACGCCGAGCGTGGACGGTGCGAGCAGCGCCTCCACCACGCTGGACTGGCTCTCCGCGCACGGCTACGCGGACCTCGTGCAGCGCAGCATCACGGTGGTCTCCGGAGTGCGCGAGACCAGCAAGATGATCAAGATCGAGGACATCGTCGCGCACTTCCAGACCCGCTGCCGCGGCGTCGTGGTGGTGCCCTTCGACGAGAGTCTGGCGGCCGGCGCCGAGGTCAACCTCGACATGATGCGCCCCAAGGTCCGCGAGGCCTACTTCGAGCTGGCCACCCTGATCGGCGAGGACATCATCCGGGCCCAGCACGGCGGCGGCCAGCAGGCGGGCGGCTGGCAACAGCAGCAGCCCTACGGCGGCCAGCCGCAGCCGGGCCAGCAGAACGACTGGTCGCAGCAGCAGCAGCAGCAGTACCCGCAGCAGGGCCAGGGCGGCTACCCCCAGCAGGGCCAGCCGCAGCCCGGCCAGCCCGCCCCGGGCGCGCCGTGGGCCCCGCAGCCCGGCCAGGCACCGCCGCCCCCGCCGGGGTACGGCTACCCGCCGCAGCAGGGCGCCCCCGGCCCGCAGCAGCAGCAACAGCTCCCGCAGGAGTGGGCCCAGCAGCAACAGCCGCCGCAGCAGGGCGGATACGGCTACCCGCCGCCCCCGCCGCAGCAGTGAGCACGACGAAGGCCCGCCGGATTCCGGCGGGCCTTCGTGCCGTTCGTGCCGTTCGCGGTGGCGCGGCGGTCAGCGGGCGGTCAGCCCGCCGCCGGACCGGTCACGCCGGTGAGCACGCGGGCCTGCTGGACGTCGTCGGCCATCCGCACCAGCAGCGCGTCGATCGAGTCGAACTTCTCCATCCCGCGCAGGTAGGCCAGGAAGTCCACGGCGACGTGCATGCCGTACAGGTCCAGGCCGACCCGGTCGATGGCGTACGCCTCGACCGTCCGGGCGGTGCCGTCGAAGGTCGGGTTGGTACCGACCGAGATCGCGGCGGGCATCCGCTCGCCGTTCGCCGTCAGCCAGCCCGCGTACACCCCGTCGGCCGGGACGGCGCTGTGCGGCACGGTCTCCACGTTCGCGGTCGGGAAGCCGAGCTCCCGGCCGCGCTGCGCCCCGCGCACCACCACGCCCTCGACCCGGTGCGGGCGGCCGAGTACCTCGGCGGCGCCGGCCAGGTCCCCGGCCGCGACCAGGCGCCGGGTCAGCGTCGAGGAGAACGGCTCGCCGTCGCCGGCCGCGCCGCGCACCTGGAGGTCGACGACCTCGACCTCGAAGTCCGCCTCCCGGCCGAGCTTGCCGAGCAGCTCGACGTTGCCCGCCGCCCGGTGGCCGAAGCGGAAGTTGGGGCCCTCGATGACGGCCCGCGCGTGCAGGGCGTCGACCAGCACGGTCTCGACGAAGGTCTCCGGCGACTCCTGCGAGAACTCCAGGGTGAACGGCAGCACCAGCACCGCGTCCACGCCCAGCTCCTCGATCAGCTCCGCGCGGCGCGGCTGCGGGGCGAGCAGCGGCGGGTGGCTGCCCGGCCGGACGACCTCGCTGGGGTGCGGGTCGAAGGTGACCACGACCGCCTTGGTGCCGAGTTCGCGGGCGCGTTCGACCGCCCGGTTGATGATCAGCTGATGCCCGCGGTGCACACCGTCGAACGAGCCGATGGTGACGACGCTGCGTCCCCAGTCGCCGGGGATCTCCTCCAGGCCACGCCAGCGCTGCACCCTGACCGCTCCTTGTTCCGTACGACGCGTACCGTCTGTACGCTCAAACGCTCACATCCGAACCCCTATAGCGTGCCATGCGCCCGCCCCTGCTTCGGCACCGGAAGGCCGGTTGTGCGCGGCTGTGCTGGTTGCCCCGGCCGCGACAGCCCGCGCTGGGCCTGCGCCGCCGCGTACTGCGGGTCCCGCCCGGCCGCCGTCAGGGCCCGCAGCCGGGCCAGTCCGGGCCCTTCGGGCAAGGGTGGTGCGTACTCGTCCGGCCACTGCGCCAGCAGCAGCGCGAAGGCCGCCGACCGCCCCGCGCAGCGCAGCAGCACCTCGTCCGCCTCCAGCAGAGCGGCGCCCGCCAGCGCCACCAGCTCCCGCGTCCGGGCCGGGTCCCGCCGCTCGCAGCCCTCCGCGAGGCACTCCAGGACGGCGGTGAGCACCGCCGGATCACTCTCGGCGGCCACCAGGGCGGCCAGCAGCTCCGCCCGCGCGCCCCCGCCCGGCGCGGCCTGCCCGCCCGGCGCCGCGAGCAGCTCCGCGAACACCCGCCGCCCGGCCGGCCGGAGCGCCAGCACCGCGTCGAGCAGGGCACGCAGCTCCGCCGGGGCTCCGGCCGGGCCGGGCAGGCACCGCAGACGGCGCCCCAGGTACTCGGCGGCGACCTGCCCGGCCAGCTCCGGACGCTCCCTCAGGAGCCGGGCGGCCAGCTCCGCGGCGCCCCGCCGGGCGGCCGGCGATGCCGCTGCGGCCAGCGCCCGCAGCCCCTCGGCCACCGCCGCACCCGGCGCGGCCAGCCGGGCCGTCAGCGCGGCCAGGACGGGCTCCGGGTGGCTCTCCAGTGCCGGGCCGAGGGCGGCGGCCGTGACGAACGGATCGCCGCGGCCGTAGGCCGCCAGGGCGCGCGGCAGGTGCCCCGCCCGGGTCTGCGGCGCGTGCACGAGCAGGGCCAGCGCCGCGCCGTGCAGCGCGGGTTCGTCCTCGCGGGCCAGCAGCGCCAGCGCGCTGTGGCGCAGCAGCTCCGGGCCGCTGCCGCGGGCGTGCGGCGCGGCCCGCAGGGCGTGCACGGCGGCGGCGACGTGCCGCTCGGGGCGCGGGTCGTGGCTCCAGCGGTCGACGGCCCGGCAGAGGGCGGACGGCTCGTCGGCGGCCAGCACCGCCAGCAGGGCGTCGGCGCGGGGGTGCGCGGTGTCGGCCAGCCGGTCCGTCAGGTCGTCCAGGGCGAGGTCCCGATGACTGTGCAGCAGGTCGTGGGCCAGGTCGGCGACGGTGCTGCCGGGGCGCGCGGGCAGGCCGCGCGGGTCGCCGAGCCAGCCGCAGAGCAGCGGGACGACGGTGGCCGGGTCGGCCCGCAGCCGCCGGGCGGTGGCGGCGAGGAAGCGCTGCTCCGGGCCGTCGGTGCGGACGAGCCGGCGCAGCAGGTCGAGTTCGTGCTCCGGCGGCAGGCCGAGCGCGGCCCAGAAGGCCGGGCCGAAGCGGTCCGGGGCCCGTTCGGCGCCCCGGTCGGCGAGCTGCGCCAGCAGGTCGCGGCGGCCGGCCGCCGCCGGGTCCGCCGCCAGTACGCCCGCCAGCAGCCGCCCGGCCCACCAGGCGGGCTCGCTGCCCGCCGGGAGGGTGTCGAGGGCCCGCAGCAGCCGGTGCAGCCACGGATCCAGGGCGGTCGGCCCCCAGGTGTCGGCGAGGGCCCGCAGGGCCGCCAGGACGGGCCCGGCGCGGTGCCTGGCGACCGCGGGCTCCCGCGCACCGGCCCCGTCCTCGTCCAGCAGCAGCCGCAGCGCCTCGTCCAGGTCCAGGTGGAGCCCCTGCAGCCAGTCGGAGAACTCCTCGTGGGCCGGGCGGTAGCCGGGCCCGGCCGGGACGAACAGACGCTCCGCCAGGGCGGCGGCGGCCCAGCCGCCGGCCTGCGGGAACAGCTCGTCGAAGTCCGTCCGGGCGAGCGAGCCGTGCCCGGGGCCCAGCATCCGGCGCGCGGCCTCGTGCACGCGCCCGGCGACCGCCGCCGCGAGCCGCCGCAGCCGGCCGTGGTCCTCCCCGGCGGGCCGGGGGCCGCCCCGGCGGTGCGCACCGGGGCGGCGGGGCGGCGCGGTGCCGGCCAGCCGCCGGGCGACGGCGAGGCAGCGCAGGTCGAGGTGTCCGGCGAAGAGTTCGCCGCGCGAGCCGGGCTCGCCGTGGACGCCCGCCGCCCACAGCTGCCCGGCGAGCCGCAGGGCGAGCGGGTGCCGGGCGTCCGCGGCGGCGGGCCGGCCGGCCGGCAGGCCGTGGTGGCGGCGGGCCCGGTCGGCGGTCTCGGCGGGCAGCGGTCCGAGCCGGTGCACCCGGGGCCTTTCCGCCGGGTCGGCCCCGTCGTCGGCGCCGGGCGCCGGGTGGGCGAGCTGCTCCCAGGCGTCCGGGCCGCAGGCGGTCAGCAGCCGGGCCCCGCAGCCGTCCAGCCACCGGGTGGCGGCCCGCAGCCAGGCCGTGTCGAGGGCCGCGGGCGCCTCCTCGGGGCTGTCGAGGACGACGAGCAGCGGGCGGTGCGCGGCCGAGCAGAGCGCGGCCGCCTCGCCGGGGTCGGGCCCCGGCCCGGCGCCGGGCCGGTCGCCGGCGAGCAGCCGGGTGGCGTCGGCCAGTGCCCGGCCGACCGCTTCGGCGAGCGGGGCGGCGCCGGGGCCGTCCCGGTACAGGTCGGCGCCGCGGAGCCAGAGCGTGGGCAGGGCGCGCAGGCCGCTCGCGCGCCGGGCGGCCAGGGCCGCCAGTTCGGTGCTGCGGCCGCTTCCGGGGGCACCGAGCAGCGCGGTGACG
Organism: Kitasatospora sp. NPDC057223; assembly: GCF_042669755.1. Taxonomy (NCBI): domain Bacteria; kingdom Bacillati; phylum Actinomycetota; class Actinomycetes; order Kitasatosporales; family Streptomycetaceae; genus Kitasatospora; species Kitasatospora sp. NPDC057223. The sequence continues at coordinate 14,618 of NZ_JBHUWW010000090.1, forward strand.
GTGGCCCGGGGCTCCTCGCCGACCAGTCCGTCCGGCCGCTCGACACGGTCGGCGGCGAGGTCGGCGACGGCTGCCGGTCCGGCATCGGCCGAGGCCAGCCGGACGGCGGCCAGCCGCAGCACCCCCGCCAGGTTGAGCGCCCGGCCGTAGCCGGGGACGCCGGCGGCGTTGCGGGCGAGCAGCCGTGCCAGGTCCGGGTCCCCGTCGCCGGGTACGGCGGCGAGGGCCCCCACGGGGTGTGTCCCGGCCGGGTAGGGGCTGCGCAGGCCTGGGGCGACGACGCCGAGGACGGCGCCACTGGCGGCGTCCAGGACGGGCGCACCGGCCGGTGGCGCGCCGAGCAGCTGGGGCAGGTCCAGGACGAGGGCGCCGCCGATCACGTGGAACTCGCCCGCCCAGGCGTACATCGCGGCCGTGCCGGCCGCGATCCCGCCCTGCAGCAGGGTGATCCGCTGGTCGTTCCCGGCCGTCCGGGGCACCGCGACCGGCCGGCCCGGTGCCGGGGCGGCGATCGGCAGCGGCGGTACCGGCAGGGCGCCGGCGGCGCCGGTGCGGAGCAGGGCGAGGCCCTGGGCGGGCAGCAGCAGCATGTCGTCCGGCCCGAGGAGGCGGCTCTGCCCGTCCTCGGTGTGCAGGACCACCCGGTCGAGGCCGGCCACCACCTCGTGCGCGGTGAGGACGGTGCCCTGCGGGTCGGCGACGAAGCCGAGGCCGCGCAGGGCGCCGTCCAGGCCGCGGATCCGCAGCAGGGCCCGTCCGGGCTCCGCCGCCGCTGGGCCGAGGCCACCACCCGTCATTCGCGCCGCCCTCCCGCAGGACCGGGCGGGCCCCGGCGGGGCCCGTCACGGCCGTCGTGCCCGCCGCCGGGACAATGCCCGGCCGGGGGCCCGCCCGACCGCCCGCACGCCGCTCACAACCGCCGTTCACCTCGCGCGCTCGCCCGTCCGGGTGATCCTGCCGCCCCGGGACGCGGAGAAGCCCGTACGCGCGTGCGTACGGGCTTCTCCGGGGGTCCGGTCCGGCCGGTCCGTGTCGTGTCCGGCCGGTCCGGCCGGGCCTCAGCCGACGAAGACGGCCACCGGGCGGGCGTGGCCGCCCTTCTCCTCGACCAGGGCGAGGAAGCGCTCCTCGGGCCCGAAGACGGCGATCGGGCCGTCCACCCCGAGCCCGGGGGCTTTCAGCTTCACGCCGTTGGCGAGCAGCGCGGCCTGCTCGGCGTCGATGTCCCAGCGCGGGAAGGCGGCTGCGGCGGCCTCGCCGATCGGCAGCACCGGGAGCCCGGTGGCGCCGTCGCCCGTGGCCGCCGCCTCCAGCTGCTCCAGCGTGTGCGCGGACTCGACCCCGTACGGGCCGACCCGGGTGCGCCGCAGGGCCGTCAGGTGCCCGCCGACGCCGAGGTCGGCGCCCAGGTCGCGGGCCAGCGCCCGGATGTAGGTGCCGGAGGAGCACTCCACGGTGACGTCCAGGTCGACGACGGGCGTGCCGTCCTCGGCCACGGCCTCGCGCAGCCCGTGCACGGTGAAGGAGTGGACGGTGGTGGAGCGGGCCGGGATCTCGAACTCCTCGCCCTCGCGGACCCGGGTGTAGGAGCGCTTGCCGTCGATCTTGATCGCGCTGACCTTCGACGGCACCTGCATGATCGCGCCGGTGAGCTTCGCCACCCCGGCGTCGACGGCCTCCCGGGTGACGGCGGTCGCGGGCGTCGAGGAGGTGACCTCGCCCTCGCGGTCGTCGGTGACGGTGTCCTGGCCGAGCCGGATCGTCGCCTCGTACGTCTTGGCGGTGAGCATCAGGTGCCCGAGCAGCCGGGTGGCCCGCTCGACGCCGATCACCAGCACGCCGGTGGCCATCGGGTCCAGCGTCCCGGCGTGGCCGACCTTGCGGGTCCCCGCCAGCCACCGCAGCTTGGCCACCACCCCGTGCGAGGTGATGCCCTCCGGCTTGTCGACGATGACCAGGCCGTCGGGGCCGGTTCCCTTGCGCTTCATCGGTTCACTTCTCCAGCGGACGATCGACGGACGCCCGTCCCGGGGGACGACCGTCATACGGTGACGCCCGTCATTCAACAGGACGCAGCGCCGCCCGGAACCGCCCGACCACGCTCTCGACGTCCGCGCGGGCGGAGAACCCGGCCGCGTAGGTGTGCCCGCCGCCGCCCAGCTCGCCGCAGGCCAGCGCGACGTCCACCGCGCCCTTGGAGCGGGAGGAGCCGCGCAGGGTGCCGTCCGGGTCCTGCTTGAGCACCAGCGCGACCTCGGCCTCGGCCGGGCGGCGCAGGATGTCGATCAGGCCCTCGATCTCCTCGACGGTGACCCCGAACAGGGCGAGGTCCTCGTACGGGACCCAGGTCCACACCAGCCCGAGGCCGCCGGCCGCCGCAGGCTCGTACACCGCGCGTTGCAGCGCGCCGGCGAGCACCTTGAGATAGCCGAAGGAGGAGGTGTCCCACAGCTGCCGGGAGATCAGGTCGTGCCGGATGCCGGTGCCGAGCAGGCGCCCGGCCAGCTCGTGGGTGGCGGGGGTGGTGGCGGCGTACTTGAACGAGCCGGTGTCGGTGGCCACGCCGGTGTAGAGGCAGGTGGCCAGCTCCTGGTCGAGCGGTACGCCGAGGCGCCGGAGCAGCTCGTCGACGAGGACGGCCGTGGCGGGCGCCGTCGGGTCGATCAGCTGGTGGGTGCCGAAGCCGGGGTTGGAGGCGTGGTGGTCGAAGACGGCCAGCACCGGAGCGGCGAAGGCCTTGTCGTGGAGCAGCCCGAGCCGCCCCTCGGAGGCCACGTCGAAGCAGAGCACCAGCTCCGGGACGTCGGGGATGTCCGCGGCCGGGACGATGAGGTCCTGGCCCGGCAGGAAGGCGAGCGACTCGGGGACGATCTGCGGGTCGTCGCCGAACGACACCCGCACGTCGTGGCCGAGGGTGCGCAGCGCGAGCCCGGCCGCGAGGGCCGAGCCGAGTGCGTCCCCGTCGGGGCAGATGTGGCAGATCAGGTCGATGGAGCGGGCCCGGCCGATCTCGGCGACGACCTGCTGCCAGACCAGCTCGAAACCGGCCACCTCGGTACGCGGACCAGGAAGCGCCGCGAGGGCACCCTCCACCGTGATGGTGGAGGGCGCCCCCGCTGCCTCACCTGCCGCTGTGCTCACCACCGAGGGTGCCACCGACGGCTCCCCGGCCATGCCTACTCGTCCTCGTCGTCACGCTCGGAGGCCGGCACCTTGTACGGGTCCGCGTCTCCGGCGTGCGTCTTGCCGGCCGCCGTGGTGCGCACCGCGGCGTCGATCTGCCTGGCCCGGTCGAGCAGGTCGTCGATGTTGCGGGCGTTGTCCGGCAGCGCGTCGGCGACGAAGGTCAGCGACGGCGTGTGGCGGACCCCGGTCTCCTTGCCGACGGTGCTGCGGAGAATGCCCTTGGCACTCTCCAGAGCCGCGGCCGCGGCCTGACGGTCGGTGTCGTCGCCGTAGACCGTGTAGAAGACGGTGGCCTCACGGAGGTCCCCGGTCACCCGGGTGTCGGTGATGGTCACGAAGCCCAGTCGCGGGTCCTTGACCCGGCGCTGCAGGGTCTCGGCGACCACCACCTGGATGCGGTCGGCGAGCTTGCGAGCCCTTGCCTTGTCGGTCACGTTGCCTCCTCGTGCAGTGGGCCCGGTACTAGGGTCAACGACTCACCCTCAGGGGCCCATGCCCCAACGTACCGGCCCGCGCCCAGCCTTGTGGGCGCTCTCGGTCCTGATCCGTGTGAGAGTGGCGACTCGAATCGCCCTCCCCGCGGACCCTAATCATCGTCGTCACCGTGGTAGCGCCTCCTCGCGGAGAGCAGTTCCACCTCGGGGCGGCCGGCGACGAGCCGCTCGCAGCTGTCCAGGACCTCGGTGACGAACCCGGCTTCGCCGGACACCACCGCGACGCCGATCTCGGCCCTGCGGTGCAGATCCTGGTTCCCGACTTCCGCCGCGCACACGCTGTACTTGCGCTGCAGCTCGGCCACGATGGGCCGCACGATCGAGCGCTTCTCCTTCAGCGAGTGGACGTCGCCGAGCAGAAGGTCGAACGTGAGTGTTCCTACGAACATGTATGACAGGTCAAGCCGACCTGGAGGCCTCGGGGCGCCGCCCGCAGGACGGAGCGGCGTAGGAGGACCTTACACAGCCAGGCCGGGGCCGGTCGACGGGAATTTCGTCCCGCCGACCGGCCCCGGCCCACCACTCGCTTACGCGCGCGGCTTCTCGCGCATCTCGTACGTCTCGATGACGTCGTCGACCTTGATGTCGTTGAACGACCCCAGGGTCACACCGGCCTCGAAGCCCTCGCGGACCTCGGTCGCGTCGTCCTTGAAACGACGCAGGCCCTCGATGGTGAGGTTCTCCGTGATGAGCTTGCCGTCGCGGATGAGGCGAGCCTTGGCGTTGCGGCGCAGCAGGCCCTCGCGGACGATGACACCCGCGATGTTGCCGAACTTGGAGGAGCGGAACACCTCGCGGATCTCCGCGGAACCGAGGCGCACCTCCTCGTACTCCGGCTTGAGCAGACCCTTGAGGGCCGCCTCGATCTCCTCGATCGCCTGGTAGATGACCGAGTAGTACCGGACGTCGACGCCCTCGCGGTCGGCCGCGGTACGGGCGCGGCCTTCGGCGCGCACGTTGAAGCCGATGATGATGGCGTCCGAACCCATCGCCAGGTCCACGTCGGACTCGGTGATGGCACCCACACCGCGGTGCAGGATCCGGAGCTCGACCTCGTCGCCCACGTCGAGCTTGACGAGTGCGTCCTCAAGGGCCTCCACGGAACCGGAGACATCGCCCTTGACGATGAGGTTGAGCTGCTGCACGCCGCCGGCCGCGATCGCCTGGTCCAGGTTCTCCAGGGAGACCCGCATCGGGCGCTTGGCGAACATGGCGTTGCGGTCACGCGTCGAGCGCTTCTCGGCGATCTGACGCGCGGTGCGGTCGTCGTCGACGACGATGAAGCTGTCGCCGGCGCGGGGCACCGAGGTGAGACCGAGGAGCAGCACCGGACGGGACGGACCCGCCTCGGCGACGTTCTTGCCGTTCTCGTCCAGCATGGCGCGGACGCGGCCGTGCGCGTCACCGACGGCGATGGAGTCGCCGACGCGCAGCGTTCCACGCTGCACGAGGACGGTCGCCATGGCGCCGCGGCCCTTGTCGAGGTGGGCCTCGATGGCGATACCCTGCGCGTCCTGCTCGGGGTTGGCCACCAGGTTGAGCGAGGCGTCGGCGGTGAGGACGACGGCCTCGAGCAGCTGGTCGATGTGCAGACCCTGGCGCGCGGAGATGTCGACGAACATGGTGTCGCCGCCGTACTCCTCCGCCACCAGACCGAACTCGGTCAGCTGGCCGCGGACCTTGACCGGGTCCGCGCCCTCGACGTCGATCTTGTTGACCGCGACCACGATCGGCACACCGGCGGCCTTGGCGTGGTTCAACGCCTCGACCGTCTGCGGCATCACACCGTCGTTGGCCGCGACCACCAGGATCGCGATGTCGGTGGACTTGGCACCACGGGCACGCATGGCGGAGAACGCCTCGTGACCCGGGGTGTCGAGGAAGGTGATCGGACGCTCTTCGCCGTTCACCGTCGCCGTGACCTGGTAGGCACCGATGTGCTGGGTGATGCCACCGGCCTCGCCGGCCACCACGTTGGTCTTGCGGATGGCGTCCAGCAGGCGGGTCTTACCGTGGTCGACGTGACCCATGACGGTGACGACCGGCGGGCGAGGCATGAGCTCGTCCTCGTCGCCCTCGTCGGCGCCGAAGTCGATGTCGAACGACTCCAGCAGCTCGCGGTCCTCGTCGTCACGGCTGACGATCTCGAGAACGAAGCCCATCTCCTGGGCCAGCATCTCCAGCGTCGCGTCGGAGACCGACTGCGTCGCCGTGACCATCTCACCGAGGTTGAACATCACCGAGACGAGCGCGGCCGGGTTGGCGTTGATCTTCTCCGCGAAGTCCATCAGCGAGGCACCGCGCGACAGCCGGACGGTCGTCCCGTTGCCACGGGGCAGCATCACACCGCCGACGGACGGAGCCTGCATCGACTCGTATTCCTGACGGCGCGCACGCTTCGACTTGCGGGCACGGGCCGGGCGACCGCCCGGGCCACGACCGAAGGCACCCTGCGTGCCACCACGGGCACCCGGGCCGCCGGGACGGCCGCCGAAGCCGCCGGGACGCGGGCCGAAGCCGCCGCCACCGCCGGGAGCGCCACCAGGACGCGGGCCGCCGAAGCCGCCACCGGCCGGACGCGAGCCCGGACCGGCCGCACGGCCGGCGAAGCCCGGACGGGCGCCACCGGCACCAGCACCGGCACCCGGACCACCCGGACGGCCACCGGGGCCACCCGGACCACGGCCACCGGGGCCGGGACGCGGGCCGGCGCCCGGAGCGGGACGCTGCGGCATCATGCCGGGGTTCGGACGGGGCATGCCGGACGGGCTGGGCCCACCCGGACGCGGACCGGCCGGACGCGGCATTCCGTCGGGGCGCGAGGCACCGGCGGGACGGGCGCCACGGTCGGCACCGGGGGCACCGGCGGGACGCGGACGGTCGCCACCGGGACGCGGAGCGCCACGGTCAGCACCCGGAGCACCGGCGGGACGCGGACGGTCGCCACCGGGACGCGGAGCGCCACGGTCGGCACCCGGACGCGCACCGGCGCCGTCGGGACGCGGACGGTCGCCACCGGGACGCGGGGCGCCACGGTCGGCACCCGGAGCACCGGCACCCGGACGAGCGGCACCCGGCGCGGCCGGACGACGGTCGCCGGGACGGGCCATGCCCGTGGCACTGCCCGAGGTGAAGGGGTTGTTCCCCGGACGCGGACCGGCCGGACGCGGGCCCGGACGGGCACCGCCCGCGGCCGGAGCCGCAGCAGCCGGACGCGCGGCGGGAGCCGCCGGGGCGGCCGGGCGCTCGGCCGGAGCCGCGTCACCGGCGGGAGCCGGCGAGGAGAACTCGGCAGCCGGAGCGGCCGGAGCCGCCGGCGTGACCGGACGCGCCGCCGGGCGCGGGCCCGGAGTCGCGGAGGCCGGCTTCGCGGCGGCGGGGGCGGCCGGCGCGGCCGGAGCCGCGGGGGCCACCGGGGCCGCAGCGGCCGGGGTGGGACGGGGACCCGGGGTCGCGGCAGGGCGCGGACCCGGGGTGGGGGCACCCGGACGGGGTGCGGCTGCACCACCGGCGGGCTGCGGCGCCGCGGGCTTGCGCGGGCCGGGCTTGGCAGCGGAACCACCCGTGGGGGCCACTCCAAGCGCGTCAGTCAACTTGCGTACGACCGGCGCCTCGATGGTCGAGGACGCCGAACGGACGAACTCACCGAGCTCGGTGAGCTTGGCCATGACGGCCTTGCTCTCCAAGCCAAGCTCCTTGGCGAGTTCGTAAACCCGGACCTTAGCCACTTCACTCCTGTCTATGAGTCCGGGGTGATCGTCCGCCGGACTGTCGCTACTTCATGGGCGTACCCATCGCGTACTCATCGCGTACTCATCGAGTGCTCATCGCAATCTCGACCTACTTCCACATCGCGAGGTACCTGACTGGATCGCACGGCGCGCGGATACACGCGCACTGTGCATTTCGGTGCTTCTCCGCCGCACGAAGCGGCGGCCGTAACGGGCGGCGTTCCCCTCCAGGCGGGCCCGAGGGAAGCCTCAGGACGCCGGGGTGCCGCCAGCCCGCTCCTCGACGTACTCGCGGAGCCGATCCGTGTCGAGCACGCCCTGGAGCCGGAAGGCCCTGGGGAACGCCCGGCGGCGGACCGCGAGGTCGAGGCAGGTCGGGTCGAGATGCAGGTGTGCACCCCGGCCCGGAAGTGCACCACGGGGATCGGGGACGCAGACGCCCTCAACCGCCGTGACACGCAACAGCTGGTGCTTGGCCGCTCGCTTGCGGCAGCCCACGCAGGTGCGCTCCGGGCGTGCTCGGACATGCGTCCGGCCAGACAAAGGCAAGTCTACCCCTCCGAAGGGACATGGTGCCGCCCCGCCGGTTCGGGCGGGACGGCACGGTGACTCGGATCGGCGCAGCAGGCTACTCGCCGGCGTACCGGCCCTGCGACCGGTCGTCGTGACGCTCGTCACGGCGACCCTCGTCACGGCGGTCGTCACCGGCGTCGTCCTGGCCCTCGGTGTCGGGCCGGATGTCGATCCGCCAGCCGGTCAGGCGGGCGGCCAGGCGGGCGTTCTGGCCCTCCTTGCCGATCGCCAGCGACAGCTGGTAGTCCGGCACGATCACCCGTGCGGAACGCTGGGCGTAGTCGACGATCTCGACCTTCGTCACCCGCGCGGGGGACAGCGCCGCGGCGACCATCTCCGCCGGGTCCTCGGACCAGTCGACGATGTCGATCTTCTCGCCGTGCAGCTCGGCCATCACGTTGCGCACCCGGCTGCCGACCGGGCCGATGCAGGCGCCCTTGGCGTTCAGGCCCTGGCGGCGCGACCAGACGGCGATCTTGGTGCGGTGGCCGGCCTCGCGGGCGATCGCGGCGATCTCGACGCTGCCGTCGGCGATCTCCGGGACCTCCAGCGCGAACAGCTTGCGCACCAGGTTGGGGTGGGTGCGCGAGAGCGTCACCGACGCACCGCGCACACCGCGGCGCACCGCCACCACGTAGCACTTCAGGCGGGTGCCGTGCTTGTAGTCCTCGCCGGGCACCTGCTCCTGCGGGGGCAGGATGGCCTCCAGCTTGCCGATGTCGACCAGCACGTTCTTCGGGTCGTTGCCCTGCTGGACGACACCGGTGACGATGTCGCCCTCCTTGCCCGCGTACTCGCCGAAGGTCTGGTCGTCGGCGGCGTCGCGCAGCCGCTGCAGGATGACCTGCTTCGCGGTGCTGGCGGCGATCCGGCCGAAGCCGCCCGGGGTGTCGTCGAACTCCTTCGGCTCGACGCCCTCGTCCAGCTCCGCCGGGTCCTCCAGCGCCCACACCGTCACGTGGCCGCTCTTGCGGTCCAGCTCGACGCGCGCACGGCGGCGCGACCCCTCGGTGCGGTGGTACGCAATGAGGAGGGCCGACTCGATCGACTCGACCAGCAGGTCGAAGGGGATGTTCTTCTCGGTAACCAGCCCACGCAGGGCGCTCATGTCGATGTCCACGGCTACGCCTCCTCGTCTTTCTTCACGTTCATGGTGCGGATGGTGCGGAGGTCGTCATTCCGCGGCGTCGCGCCCCTCGTCGGGGCCCCCGCCGGTGGTCTCGTCCTCGTCGGTGTCGTCATGGGTGTCGTCGCCGTCGTCGATGTCGCCGTCGTCGGTGTCGTCGCCGTCGTCGGTGTCGCCGAGGTCCTCGGTCTCGTCGAGGAGCTTCTCGTCCTTGCGGTTGAACTCCACCTGGACGCGCGCCCTGGACACCTCGGTGTACTCCAGACGGCGCTCCTTGGCCTTGCCGCGGCCCTTCACCGGCTGCACCTCGACCAGCGCGCCGTCCTCGTCGGCCGACAGCACGCGGGCGGTGATCTCACTGCCGTCCGCCAGCTTCACGGCGACCAGGCGGCCCTCGGCCCGGCGCCAGTGGCGGGGCACGGTGAGCGGGCGGTCGACACCGGGCGAACCGACCTCCAGGACGTACGCGGCACTGCCCAGCACGTCGGAGTCGTCCAGCGCCTGGCCGACCTCCCGGCTGAAGTCGGCGATCGCGTCCAGGTCCACGCCGCCCTCGGCGTCCACGTCGATCTGCACCTGGCGGCGACTGCCGGCCTGGGTGACCTTGACGTCCTCCAGATCCAGGCCGGACTCGGCGGCCAGCGGCTCCAGCAGCGCACGCAGCCGGTCGATCTGGGTCGTGCTCATCCGGGTGACTCCTCGGCCGCGTCTGCTGTTGTCAGAAGGTCATACCGCATCGCCCCGAGGGTTCTCCCCCATCGGGTGCGTCGCAGCAACTCGGCCCAAAGCCTATCCGGTCAACCCCCGAACCACCGATTCCGAACAACCGGCGCCGCGCCCCGCCCCGCCGCACTGCGAGCAAGCTCACACCCGCGACCCGTATCCCCGGCCGCCCCCGCAGGCGTGTGCGTTCTGTAATGATTCACGCGATCGGGAGTGCAGGCGCTCCCCCACGCCCCGGGAGAGACACCGATGCAGGCCCCCCGCAGACGGACCGTCCTGACCCTCGGGCTGCTCGCCGCCGCCGCACTCCTCACCGCCTGCACCGGCACCCACCACGAGGACACCGGCGAGCAGCGGCAGCCCGACCCGGACACCCCGGTGCGCAGCCGCGCCGTCGCGGCCACCGACGCCCTGCTCGCCGCCTACGACACCGTGCTGGCCGGCCCGGGCGCCGCGCAGGCCGCGCAGCTCCAGTCACTGCGGGCCGAGCTGCTCCAGCACCGGGCCGCGTTCGCGGCCGGCCTGCCGAGCGCGAGTCCGTCCGCCCCTGCATCCGCCTCCGGCTCGGCCTCCGCCTCGGTGCCGGCCGGCCCGACCGGCGTCCCGGTCACCACCGTCGCCGCCCTCGGTGCGGCCGAACGGCAGACCGCCGAGGCCCGGCTCGCGGACCTGCCCGCCGCCTCCCCCGACCTCGCCCGGCTGCTCGCCTCCGTCTCCGCCGCCGACGCCCTGCACGCCGCCGCCCTCGGCGACACCACCCCGGTGACGGACCCGGCGCCGGCGCCCGTCGCACCGTCACCCTCCGCCACCACGGCGGCCACCGGCTCCCCCGGCTCCGCCGACTCCCCGTCAGCGGCCGCCTCCGCTCCCCCCACCGGCCCGGGATCGCCCTCCCCGAGCGCCACCCCGCTGACCACCGAGGCGGCGACCGCGCTGCAGGGCGCCCTCAGCGCCGAACACGCCGCCGTCTACGGCTACGGCGTCGTCGGCGCCCGGCTCCCCGACGACCAGCAGCGCGCCGACGCCCGCACCGCCTACGCCGCCCACGAGGCCCGGCGAGACAGCCTGCACCGCGAACTGGCCGGCGCCGGCGCCACCCCCGGCGCGGCCGCCGCGGGCTACCAACTCCCCTTCCCCGTGGGCGATGCGGCCGGCGCCGCCAAGCTCGCCGGCCACATCGAGACCCGGTTGACCGACGTCTACGCGAACCTCGTCGCCGCCCTCCCGGCCCGGCAGCGCACCGCCGCCGCGAACGCCCTGCGCGGCAGCGCCCTGCAGGCCCGGCGCTGGGGCGCCGCCCCCGCCGCGTTCCCCGGCGTCCCCGAACAGGCCGCCACCGCCACCCCCTCGGCCACCGCCCCGGCCGACGGCTCCACCAGCCTCACCCCCGGCCCGTCCGCCACCCGCTGACCTGCGGGTTCCCGTTCATGGCCGACAATGGACGGGTAGGACCACGGGGGAAGCGTCCAACCGGAAGGCCAGCATGTCGGCAGCACCAGGGCAGATCAGCGTCCCCCCGTACCTGGCGAAGAGCATCGGCACCCACCACGGCGAGCGCGGCCGCACCTGGCTGGCGGAGCTGCCGGGGCAGGTCGAGCGGTACCTCCACCGGTGGGACCTCACCCTGGAGCGCGTCCTCGACCCGGGCGGCCGGCTCAGCCTGGTCGGGTACGTCCGCCGGGACGACCTCGGCCCCGCCGTGCTCAAGGCCGGACTGCTCACCCCCGAGACCGCCCAGGAGCACGCCGCACTCGCCCACTGGGCCGGACGCGGCGCCGTCCTGCTGCTCGACGCCGACCCCGCCGAGGGCGTGCTGCTGCTGGAACGCCTGCACGGGGACATACCGCTGCGCTCACTCGCCGAGGCCAAGGCCATGCTGGAGGCCACCAGCCTGCTCCGGCACCTGTGGGTGGCGCCCCCGGACGGCCACCCGTTCACCACCGTCGCCGACCACGTCGCGGACCGGATCGACGCCCTGCGCCGCCACCGCGAGCTCCCCGCCGCCGCCGACGTCCGGCCGCTCGCCGACGAGGCGCTCGCCGCCGCCGAGGACCTGCTCGCCGGCAAGGGCGAGGAGTTCCTGCTGCACGGGGACTTCCACCACGGCAACGTGCTCGCCGCCGACCGCGCGCCCTGGCTGGCCATCGACCCCCGCCCGCTGGTCGGCGAACGCGCCTACGACCTCGCTCGGCTCGCCCGGGACCGGGCCGACACCCTGATCGGCTCCCCCGGCGCCCGCGGCGCCGTCCGCCGCCGGCTGCACCAGCTCGCCGAGGCCGTCGACGTCGACCACGACCGGCTGCGCGGCTGGACACTCTTCCGGACGGTCGCCGCCGGCCTGCGCGGCCTGCACACCGGGGACGGCGAGAAGGGCCGGCTCTACCTGGAGTTCGCCGACTCGCTCTGACCGGCCCGCCCGGCCCGCAACGGCAGCCGCGCGCCCATCACCGCGTACGGGCGCTCCGTGTTGGGGAACCGCACCGCCCGCGCCAGGTCCCGGTAGCCGAGCGACCGGTAGAGCCGGCGGGCCGGCGTCTCGGCGTCGATCGCCGACAGGATGCTGCGCGGCAGGCCCGATCGCTCGCAGAGCGTCCTGATCAGCCCGCTCCCGACACCCCGGCCCTGGAACTGCGGCAGTACGTGCAGCTCGGTGATCGCGAAGACCTCGTCCAGCCAGTCGCCGTACCCCTGTTCCTCCAGGTACGGCTCGATCACGGTGCTCCACCAGTGCTCCCGGTGGTTGGGCATCCCGTACCCGAACCCGACCAGCCGGCCGCCGCTCATCGCCCCCAGCGCGATCACCCCGGGCTGCAGCGCGTGCCGTCCGACGATGTGCAGCCGTACCGCGACCTCCTCGGGCGTCAGCCCGAACGCCACCGCCTGCACCTCCAGCGCGTACGGCGCCCAGGCCGCCAGGTCGATGGCCTCGATCGTCACCTCGGTCAGCTGCTCCATGCCCACGGACGTTACTACCTGCGGAGCACCCGCCGATGCCGCCGCGGGCCCGCCGGGCGGAGCCCCGGCAGGCCGGAACCGCGGGATCAGAACAGGACGCTCATGAACGCGCCGACCTCGCGGAAGCCGACCCGGCGGTAGGCGGCGCGGGCCCGCAGGTTGTAGTCGTTGACGTAGAGCGAGACCACCGGGGCGACCTCGCGCAGGGCGATGTCGAGGACGGCCGCCATACCGGTCACGGAGAGCCCCTGGCCGCGGTGCCCGGGGGCGACCCAGACGCCCTGGATCTGGCAGGCACCCTGGGTGACGGCGCCGATCTCGGCCTTGAAGAGCACCTCGCCGTCCTCGGTGATCCGGGCGAACGAGCGGCCCGCGCCGACGAGTTCGGCGACCCGGGCCTGGTAGAGCAGCCCGCCGTCACCGGCCAGCGGGGAGATCCCGACCTCCTCGGTGAACATCGCCACGCAGGCCGGCATGATCGTCTCGACCTCGCCCCGGCGGACCCGGCGGACCAGCGGGTCGGCCGGCACCTCGGCGGACGGGGCGGTCGCGGCGAGCAGCGGCTGGTGCGCGCGCACTTCACGGGCCGGGCCCCAGCTGCGCTCCAGCAGCGCCCACAGGGCGGCGGTGGAGTCGGCCGGGCCGACGATGGAGGAGCAGCGGCGGCCCTGGCGGCGGGCCCGCTCGGCGAAGGCACGGACGGCCTCGGGGCCGGCGTTCACCAGGACGAGGTTGGCCCCGGCGTAGCAGAGCGACTCCAGGTTCCCGTCCTCGTCGTACCAGCCCCACATCTCGCCGCCGAGGCGCCACGGGTCGAGACCGACGGACTCGACCCGGGTCGCCACGAAGGCGTTGGCCACCGGGTCGCGGTGCAGCACCGCGAGGGTGTCCGCGAGGTCCGGGGCTTCGAGGACGCGGGTGGTCGCCAGGGCTCGGGCGGCCTGGAACGCGCTGGGGAGCATCACACCTCGATCGAGCATCGAGACAGCACCTCACTCAGAGACTCTTGCCGCACCCTACTCCGTGGCCCCACCCGGATACGGCCACAGGGTCGTCCGAGGACGGACGACCCCGTGCCGGAAGTACTTCGGCCGGTCAGTCGGCGGCGACCACCGTCGGGGAGCCGGCCTCGACGCCCTCGGCCTGCATCAGCTCGGCGAGCTTCAGGGCCTCCTCGATCAGCGTCTCGACGATCTTCGACTCGGGGACGGTCTTGATGACCTCGCCCTTCACGAAGATCTGGCCCTTGCCGTTGCCGGAGGCGACCCCGAGGTCGGCCTCGCGGGCCTCACCCGGACCGTTCACGACGCAGCCCATGACCGCGACCCGCAGCGGCACCTCCATGCCCTCCAGGCCGGCGGTGACCTCCTCGGCGAGCTTGTAGACGTCGACCTGGGCCCGGCCGCAGGACGGGCAGGAGACGATCTCCAGCCCGCGCTGGCGCAGGTTGAGGGACTCCAGGATCTGGTTGCCGACCTTGACCTCCTCCGCCGGCGGGGCGGAGAGGGAGACCCGGATGGTGTCGCCGATGCCCTCGGCCAGCAGTGCGCCGAAGGCGACCGCCGACTTGATGGTGCCCTGGAACGCCGGGCCGGCCTCGGTGACACCGAGGTGCAGCGGGTAGTCGCAGGCCGCCGCGAGCTGGCGGTAGGCGTTGATCATCACGACCGGGTCGTTGTGCTTGACCGAGATCTTGATGTCGCGGAAGTCGTGCTCCTCGAACAGCGAGCACTCCCACAGCGCGGACTCGACCAGCGCCTCCGGAGTGGCCCGGCCGTACTTCTCCAGCAGCCGCTTGTCGAGGGACCCGGCGTTGACGCCGATCCGGATCGGCACGCCGGCGTCCTTGGCCGCCTTGGCGATCTCGCCGACCTTGTCGTCGAACTGCTTGATGTTGCCCGGGTTCACCCGCACGGCGGCGCAGCCGGCCTCGATCGCCGCGAAGACGTACTTCGGCTGGAAGTGGATGTCGGCGATCACCGGGATGCCGGACTTCTTGGCGATGATCGGCAGTGCGTCCGCGTCGTCCTGCGTGGGGACGGCGACGCGCACGATCTGGCAGCCGGAGGCCGTCAGCTCGGCGATCTGCTGGAGGGTCGCGTTGATGTCCGCGGTGACCGTGGTGGTCATCGACTGGACGGAGATCGGGGCGTCGCCACCCACCGGCACGGAGCCGACCATGATCTGCCGGGAGACGCGGCGCGTGGCGAGGGGCTTGAGCGGCAGGGACGGAATACCGAGCGAGATCGCGGTCATGTGCGCAGGGTTCCCCGGGGTTGAGGTGGGTGGTCGGGCCGCTTGCGGCGGCCGGGCCGGGTGCGCAGTCGTCACCGCACCCGGCGTCAACGGTACGGCACCTGCGGGGCACGGAGCACACCCGCAGGCAACGCCGGCTAGCTGATCTTGACGGGGTTGACCAGGTCCGCGACGAGCACGAGCAGCGTGAATCCGATGAAGATGCTCGCCACCACGTACGCCACGGGCATCAGCTTGGCCACGTCGAACGGGCCCGGGTCGGCGCGCTTCATGAGCCGCGCGGCCCGGCGCCGGGCCGACTCCCAGAGCGCGCCGGCGATGTGGCCGCCGTCCAGCGGGAGCAGCGGCAGCATGTTGAAGAGGAAGAGCGACAGGTTGATGCCCGCCAGCAGGTTGATCATGAAGGCGATCCGCTGGGTGGCGGGGATCTCCAGGGAGAAGACGTCGCCGCCGATCCGGGCCGCGCCGACCATGCCGATCGGGGAGTCCACGTCACGCGGGGCGCCGTCCACGATCGAGTTCCACAGGCCCGGGATCTTGCCGGGCAGCGCGACCAGCGACTTGATGCCGGTCTCGGCGTTGGTGTACATCCGGTCGAGGCTCTCGCCGAAGCCGAGGTGGACCACCCCGTACGCCGGTGCGAAGCCGAGGAAGCCGGCCTGCACGGTCTGGCCCTTCAGCGGGACGTCGTTGGCGTCGTACTTCTGGACGAGGTTGGTGCCGATCGTCGGGGTGAGGGTGACCTCCTGCCCGTCGCGCCGCACCACCACCGGCACGGTCAGCCCGGCCGACTTGCGGATGTCCGCCTGGAGCTGCGCGTAGTCGTGGATCCGCTCGCCGTTGAACGACACGATCGTGTCGCCGCCCCGCAGGCCCGCGGCGGCCGCCGGGGAGGCCTTCGCATCGGCCGGGCAGGAGTCGGTCGGCCGGCCGGCCGGCACCACGCACTGCGACACCGACTGGACGGTCGGGACGGACATCCCGACCCCGAAGCCCATCATCACGGTCAGGAACAGCACGAACGCCAGGATGAGGTTCATGAACGGCCCGGCGAACATCACGATGACGCGCTTCCACGGCTTGCGGGTGTAGAACAGCCGCGTCTCGTCGCCGTCCTGCAACTCCTCGTAGGAGGCCTCGCGGGCGTCCTCGATCATGGAGCGCCAGGGCGAGCTGCTGCGCTGGGTGATCCGGCCGTCCGCGCCCGGCGGGAACATCCCGATCATGCGGATGTACCCGCCGAACGGGATCGCCTTGAAGCCGTACTCCGTCTCGCCCTTCTTGCGGGACCACAGGGTCGGGCCGAAGCCGACCATGTACTGCGGCACCCGGATCCCGAAGATCTTGGCCCAGGAGAGGTGGCCGAGCTCGTGCCAGGCGATCGAGAACAGCAGCCCGACCGCGAAGACCGCCAGGCCGATCAACCACATCACTGCCGTCACCGCTGGTCCTCCGTCACGCCGCTCAGTGCACCCATCGGGTCCGTACCGTCCCTGTCGTCCGTGCGGCCGGTCAGCCGGCCGCCAGCTCGCGGGCCCGGGCGCGGGCCCAGTCCTCCGCGTGCAGGACGTCCTCGACCGTCAGAGAAGTTCCCGCGGCCGGCCTGCCGTGTTCGGCCACGACCTTGGCAACAGTGTCCACGATCCCGGTGAAAGCCAGCCCGCCCTTCAGGAAAGCCTCCACGCACTCCTCGTTCGCCGCGTTGAAGACCGCGGGGGCGGTGCCGCCGAGCGTGCCGACCTCACGGGCCAGCTGCACCGCCGGGAACGCCTCGTTGTCGAGCGGGAAGAACTCCCAGGTGGCGGCCTTCGTCCAGTCGCAGCCCGGCGCGGCGTCCGGCACCCGGTCGGGCCAGCCGAGGCCGAGCGCGATCGGCATCCGCATGTCGGGCGGGCTGGCCTGGGCGAGCGTGGAGCCGTCCGAGAACTCCACCATCGAGTGCACGACGGACTGCGGATGGACCACGACCTCGATCCGGTCGAACGGCACGTCGTACAGCAAGTGCGCCTCGATCACCTCCAGGCCCTTGTTGACCAGGGTCGCCGAGTTGATCGTGATCACCGGGCCCATCGCCCAGGTCGGGTGTGCGAGCGCGTCGTCCGGGGTGACCGCGGCGAGCTGCTCCCGCGTCCGGCCCCGGAACGGCCCGCCGCTCGCGGTCACCACCAGCTTGCGGACCTCGGCCCGGGTACCGCCGGCCAGTGCCTGGAAGATCGCGGTGTGCTCGGAGTCCACCGGGACGATCTGGCCCGGCTTCGCCAGCGCCTTCACCAGCGGGCCGCCGACGATCAGCGACTCCTTGTTGGCCAGCACCAGCACCCGGCCGGCCCGCAGCGCGGCCAGCGTCGGACGCAGGCCGATCGAGCCGGTGATGCCGTTCAGCACCGAGTGGCACTCCAGCGCGGCCAGTTCGGTCGCCGCGTCCGGACCGGTCAGGATCGCCGGCAGCGGGCGGCCGGCGGCGTTCGCGGCCAGCGCCTCGCGCAGGGCCGGCTCGGCGCCCGGATCGGCGACCGCCACGGTGTGCACGCCCAGTCGCAGGGCCTGCTCGGCGAGCAGCGCCACCCGGCCGCCGGCCGCCGACAGGGCGACCACCCTGAACCGGTCGGGGTTGCGCAGCACCACGTCGATGGCCTGGGTCCCGATCGAGCCGGTGGAGCCGAGGATCACCAGCTCCCGGGGGCCTGAGAGGTCCTTGACCTGGGGGGTGAAGCGCAGCTGCGGGTGGGCGAGCGAGTTCATGTGCCCATTGTGTCCTGCCCGCCGGGCCCGGGGGCGCGGCGGGCAGGATCTGCGGCCCGGCGGCCGGGCCTTCCCGGACCTCAGTGCAGCGGCTTGTCCAGGACGGCCTTGGTGTGGCTGAAGGTGTCCACCGAGTACTCGCCGTGGTAGCGGCCCATCCCGCTCTCCCCGACCCCGCCGAACGGGAGCTCGGGCACCGCCAGGTGCGACACCGGCAGCCCGAACACCAGCGCCCCCGAGGAGGTCTCCTCGGCCAGCCGCTGCTTGGTCCGCTCGGAGCCGGTGAAGGCGTACAGCGCCAGCGGTTTGTCGCGCTCGTTGACGAAGGCGATCGCCGCGTCCAGGTCCGGCACGGGGATCACCGGCAGGACGGGGCCGAAGATCTCGGCCTGCATCACCGGCGCCTGCGGCGAGACGTCCGCGAGCACGGTCGGTGCCAGGTAGCGGGTCGCGCGGTCGTGCCCGCCGCCCGTCACCGTACGGCCGTCGCCGAGCAGCGCCGTCAACCGGTCGAAGTGCCGGGTGTTGACGATCCGCCCGTACTCGGGATCGGCCGCCGGGTCGTCCCCGTACGCCTCACGGACGGCCTCGGCCAGCTCCGCCTCCAGCGCGGGGGCGCTGCCGCCGACGGCGAGCACGTAGTCGGGCGCGACACAGGTCTGCCCGGCGTTGAGGAACTTGCCGCGGACGATCCGCCGCGCGGTGACGGCGAGGTCCGCGTCGGCGTCGACGACGACCGGGCTCTTGCCGCCCAGCTCCAGCGTGACGGGCGTCAGGTTCCTGGCCGCGGCGGTCATGACGATCCGTCCGACCGCGCCGTTGCCGGTGTAGAAGATGTGGTCGAAGCGCTGCTCCAACAGGGCGGTGGTCTCCGGCACCGCACCCTCGACGACGGCGACGGCCTGCGGGTCGAGGTAGCGCGGCAGCAGCCGGGCCAGCGCGGCGGAGGTGGCGGGCGCCAGCTCGCTCGGCTTGACGACCACGGTGTTGCCGGCCGCCAGCGCCCCCACCAGCGGGGCCAGCGCCAACTGCAGCGGGTAGTTCCACGGCGCGATGACCAGGACCACGCCGAGCGGCTCGCGGACGGCCCTGGCCTCGGCCGGCAGGAAGGCCTCGGGGACGGCGGCGGGCTTCGGCCGCAGCCACTGCGCCAGGTGCCGGACGGTGTGGTCCAGCTCGTTCAGGGTGAAGCCGATCTCGGTGCGGTAGGCCTCGGCGGGGCCCTTGCCCAGGTCCTCGCGCAGGGCGTCCTGCAGGGCGCCGCGCTGCTCGGTGAGCAGCGTGCGCAGCGCTTCGAGCTGGCCGAGCCGCCAGTCGAGCGGGCGGGTGCGGCCGGTCGCGAAGGTGCCGCGCAGCCGGGCCACCACGTCGGCGGCGGCTGCGGTGGGTGTCGAGGTCATGGTGCGGTGCTCCGTGGGGTCTCGGGTGACGGGGGCTTTGGTGGAGGTGTGGTGGGGGGTGTGGTGGGGACGTGACGGGGGGCCAGGATGTGGTGGCCGGGGTACCGGTGCGCCAGTCGGACGGACGGTCGGACGGTCGGAGGCTCGGTCGGTCGGTCGGACGGTCGGCGGGGGACCGGCGCGGGCGGCCCGGGCGGCCCGGGGGTCGGGCGGCGGTTGCTGCGATCGTGCCCTGCGCGGGCCGCACCCGGCGGGCCGCCGCGCCCGGTCAGGCGACGGTGACGACGACCTTGCCGCGGGTGTGGCCACCGGCGTTGAGACGCTGGGCGTCGGCGGCGCGCTCCAGCGGGAAGGTCGCGGCGACCTCGACCCGCAGCTGCCCCGCGTCGGCGAGGCCGGCGAGCGCGGTCAGGTCGGCGGTGTCGGGGCGGACGAAGACGTAGCGGCCGCCGAGCGCCAGCACGGCGCCGTCCGCGACCGAGGCGAGCCGGCCGCCGTCGGCGAGCAGGCCGGGCGACAGCTGCAGGGCGTCGCCGCCGATCAGGTCGAGCACCGCGTCCACGCCCTCCGGGGCCAGCGCGCGGACCCGGTCGGCCAGGCCGTCGCCGTAGACGACCGGCTCGGCGCCGAGGGCGCGCAGGTAGTCGTGGTTGTGCTCGCCGGCCGTGCCGATCACCCTGGCCCCGAGCGCGACGGCGATCTGGACGGCGAGCGAGCCGACTCCGCCGGCGGCGGCGTGCACCAGCAGGGTCTCACCGGGCTTCACCTCCAGCGCGCGGGTCAGCGCCTGGTAGGCGGTGAGCCCGGCGAGCGGAAGGCCGGCGGCCTCCTCGAAGCCGAGGGCGGCGGGCTTGCGGGCGAGGGTGCGGACGGGGGCGGCGACGTACTCGGCGAAGGTGCCGCGGCCGACCGTGTCCTCGCGGACGTAGCCGATCACCTCGTCGCCGACGGCGTACTCGGTGACGCCGACGCCGACCTGCTCGACCACGCCGGCCACGTCCCAGCCGGGGATGACGGGGAAGACCGCGTCCATCACGCTGTCCAGGTAGCCGGCCTGGATCTTCCAGTCGACCGGGTTGACCGAGGCGGCCCTGACCTTCACCAGGACGGCATCCGCGCCGAGCTTGGGCTCCGGGACGTCGCCGTACTCCAGGACGTCCGGGCTGCCGTAGGTGCGGTACGTGATGGCCTTCATGGTGGTACTCCTGAACATGGTGCAGCAGAAAGATTTGATGAGCTAGATGATTGAAGTCATCAAGCAATAAATCGAAGGTATGTCTCAAAGATTGAGGTTGTCAAGCAATCGGCCCTAGACTGCATCCATGACACAGAGCACAGCCCCGCCCACCGAGCCGGACGGGCCCGGCACCGACCTGCTCATGGAGCGGCTCGCCCACGCGGCCGCCTGCTACTACCGCAGCTTCGCCGTGGTCGCCGCCAACCAGGGCCTCACCCTCATGCAGGGCAAGATGCTCAGCCTGCTGCTGCAGCCCCGCCCCATGCGCGCCCTCGCCGACCTGCTCGGCTGCGACGCCTCGAACATCACCGGCATCGTCGACCGGCTCGAAGCCCGCGCACTCGTCCGCCGGGAGGCCTCCCCCGCCGACCGCCGGGTCAAGAACGTCCTGCTCACCCCCGACGGCGAAGCCGCCGTCCGGCAGATCCGCGCCGACATGGCCACCGGCCTGCCCGGCCTCGCCCAGCTGGACGCGTACGAGCGCCGGGCCCTGTTCGACCTGCTCGACCGGGCCTTCCCGCCGGCCGCCGGCTGACCGCCGCGCCCCGGCCGCCCGGACCGGCTACCGTCGGACCATGCGTACCGTCATCGCAGGTGGCCACGGTCAGATCGCGCTGCGCCTGGAGCGGCTGCTCGCCGCCCGCGGCGACGAACCCGCCGGGATCATCCGCCGGCCCGAGCAAGCACAGGACCTCCTCGACGCCGGGGCCCAGCCCCTGCTGCTCGACCTGGAGGCCACCGATCCCGACACCCTCGCCGAGCTCCTGGAGGGCGCCGACGCCGTGGTCTTCGCAGCCGGCGCCGGCCCCGGCAGCGGCGCCGACCGCAAGACCTCGGTGGACCGCGACGCCGCCGTCCTCCTCGCGGACGCGGCCGAACTCGCCGGCGTCCGCCGCTACCTGATGGTCTCCTCGATGGGCGCCCACGCGACGGCCGACTACCCCGCCGACCCGGTGTTCGAGGCCTACCTGCGGGCCAAGGGCGCGGCGGACGACGCCATCCGGGCCCAGGGCGCACTGGACTGGACGATCCTGCGGCCCGGCCGGCTGACCGACGGCCCCGGCACCGGCCTGGTCCGCCTCGCGCCCTCCACCGGCCGCGGCGACGTGGACCGCGCGGACGTCGCCGCCGTCCTCGCCGAACTGCTGCGGGCCCCCGCCACGGCCGGGCACACCCTCGAACTGCTGGCCGGCGACACCCCGGTCGCGGAGGCCGTCGCCGCAGTCGGCTGACACCGCCGCCGGAGCACGCCACGACGAACGGAAGTGCCGAAGACGACGGAACCCCGTCACCGCGACGCGGTGACGG